>JAACEA010000416.1 GCA_009936695.1 Planctomycetia bacterium | reverse complement strand
TTCACCGGCGGCGCGGAACCGTCGCTCGGCACGACGAAGACGTCCTGATTGAAATTCATGTCCGCCTGGTCGAAGACGATCCAGTTGGAATCGAGACTCCACTCGAACTCGACGCCCCGATCCCAGCCCGCCCGCAGGAGCATCTCTTCGCCGGTGGCGAGATCGAGAATCATGATGTCACCCAGACCACGGATGAACCCCAGTCGCATGCCGTCCGGCGAGGGGTTCGGCCGATGATCCTGGAACTCGGTGGCGACGAAGGGCGCGACGTCGAAGGTCACGGCATCGGCCCACCGCGCGGGATCGAGCATCGGATCGTCGGCGTCCTCCTCGGCGTCCTCCTCGGCGACTTCCGTCTCCTCCGCGGACTGATCATCGTCCTCGGACGCCGTGGATTCCTCGGAGGCATCGGCATCGGCGTCACCGGTGGCTTCCGCGTCGTCCGCGGGGCCTGCCGCTGCGGCCGGCTCCGCCGGCTCTTCGGCGGGTGAATCCGTCGTCTCCGCCGCCTCGGATTCCGTCTCTTCGGGAGCCTCCGGCGGCGAGGTTCGCTCCGTGTACTGGTCACGGATCTCGGTTCGAGTCGTCGCGACGGTCGCCGCCATGATCGACGACTTCCCCCCGACGACGGCCGTGAAGTAGAGCGTCGTCCCGTCGGGACTCCAGGCAAGGTCGCGTTCACGCCCGTGGGTGGTGGTGATCCGTCGCGAGGTCGAATCATCGGCGGTCCCGCGGACCACGACCTCGCCGTAGGCGATCACCGCGATCGACTTCCCATCCGGGTTGAGCGCCGCCTCCGTGACCTGGGGCGAGATGTCGAGATTCCTCGCGGCGTCGAGCGCATCCTCGGGCGCGGTCACGAGCATCGGTCGGGGCACGGCGTTCGGATCATCGAGATCCATGGTGTACAGGGAATCCCAGCGGTGGAGCACGAGCCGTCGGCCGTCGGGCGTGACGTCGAAGCCGGCGACGTCGATCTCCTCGAAGTCGGTGATCGGTGCGATCGAACCGTCGACGAGCGACCGCTGGTACACGTTGTGCGTTCGATTCTCGCGATCCGAAAGAAACAGGACGTCGTCATTGCCCGCCCAGCGAGGCTTCCCGTCGTTGCCTTCCCAATCCGCGAGCGGAAGGAACGACTCGGATTCGATGTCGTAGAGCCAGACGTCGCGACGATCGTCGCCTCGATAGTGCCGACGCTCCCATCTCGCCCCGCCTCGTTCGAATGCGGCGCGACGACCGTCGGGACTACGGACGTTCAATCCGCCGAACGCGTCGTGGAGTCGCTGTGGTTCGCCACCTTCGATGCCGACCTCGTAGGGACGAGGCGAACGATACGCATCACCTTCGAGATAGCCCGTGAGCCCGACCACGATGTCTCCGTCGGCGTTTCGACCGACGCCTCCGAGCGCGACGGAGGAGTCGAGATCCGTCAAGCGGCGGATGCCGGTCCCGTCCGGAGCCATCGCCCAGAGATTCGTGGTTCCGTCGCGATCGCTTTCGAAGACGATCGTGGAACCGTCCGGCGTCCACGCCGAATCATGGTCACGGCCTGGATGACTGGTGAGCCTCGTCGCGGCACCGCCCTCGAACGGGACGCTCCAGAGATCGCCTCGCCAACTGAAGACGACGGTCTTCCCATCCGGGCTGATGCTCGGAAACCGGGGAAGGTCGACGTTGCCCTCGCCGGCCCCGCTCATCGCAAGAGCCGATTCGCGAGTTCCCAGGCCGATCAGGGCCAGAAACAGGATCACGGAACCGAGCCGGCCGAGCCGGGCGGAGCCTTCAAACAGGGGCCGAAGGAAGGATCTCGAAGACATGTCTGCAACGCTCCAGAAGGCGGATTGGATCGCGAGGAAACCGGACGCCCCTGCCGGGATCGCCCTTTCAGCAACGTGGTCGAGTCTAGCCGAGCGGAACAGGGCCCGGCATGCCCCCGTATCCCTCGAGGGGGTCCGTCTGTGCCGATCATCCCGCCTGCTCCCCCTGTCCCGACGGAGGAAGCCCGAAAAGAAGCAGGTCCCCTCGCAGATCCGGCGGAAGCCGTCCGATTTTCCCTGTGTCCAGAAATCGAACCGGAGAGGACATCCGTCATGAAACCCCAGAACACCGAACAGAACAACAGGCTTCGCACCATCCTCCAGCGAATGGAACGGTCGATCGACGATGCTCGAGCCCGTCGCGTCGATGGTCCCGGACGGACGGAAGCGGTCGCACCCGCTCCGGCCGCCCCCGCCGCCGGTGGAGGGCGCATGCCGATCGATCCGCTCGACACGCCGATCGCCGACTCGAAGCCGAAGCCCGAGGATTTCTCGACGGGCTCGACGACGGTCCGAGACGCGGAAACGATGTTCGACTTCAACGGGCCTCGACTCAAGGCCCGACCGAAGCGATCCAATAACCCCTGAACACCACCGCCCGGCCCGCTTCACCACCGTGGACGGTGCGGTAAAGTGATTCGATGAGAACCGAATCACTCGACTTCCTCCGACGTCTTCTCGACACTCCGTCGCCCTCCGGCCACGAGATGGCCGGCCAGCGAATCTGGCTCGACGAGGTGCGGACGTCCGCGACCCGCACCTGGAACGACGCGTACGGAAACTGCTTCGCCCGACTCGACTGCGACCACGCGGACGCCCCCACCGTCGCGGTCTGTGGTCATGCCGACGAAATCGGCCTGATGGTCAACAACATCGACGACAAGGGATTCGTGTACTGCCGACAGATCGGTGGCATCGACGCGGGTTCGATCGTCGGAAAGCGACTTCGCTTCGCCTCCAGCGTCCCCGGCGTGCACGGGCCGGTGCTCGGGGTGATCGGCGCGACCGCCATCCACCTTCAGGATCGCAGTCGCGACGGCAAGGCACGAAAGCTGCACGAGCTCTTCGTGGACATCGGCTGCCGGACGAAGGAGGAGGCGGCGGAGAAGCTCAACGTCGGCGACCCCGGCGTCTTCGCCGACGGCTTCGAACTGATCGGCGAGGACACCATCGTCGCCAGAGGCCTCGACAACCGCATCGGTACCTGGGCCGCGGCGGAGACGCTGCGGCGACTCGCCCCCGATCGCGCTTCGCTGAACTGCAACGTGGTCGCGGTGAGCACCGTTCAGGAGGAGGTCGGGCTGGTCGGCGCCGCGATGATCGCCGAGGGGCTCAAGCCCGATGTCGCCCTGGTGACCGACGTGGGACATGCGACGGACACGCCGGGCATCGATCGAAACCGGCACGGTGACTTCAAGCTCGCCGGCGGCCCCAAGGTGGCCATCGGCGGTCCCGCCCAACCCATCGTGGTGGCGAAGCTGCTCGCGGCGGCCGAACGCGAGGAGATCACGATCCAGCGAACCGCGGTGCCCGGCCGCTCCGGCACCGACACGGACGCCATCTTCCTCCGCAACGGCGGCATTCCATCCGGCCTGGTGAGTCTGCCGATCCGGTACATGCACACCACCGTGGAGATGACGAGCCTCGCCGATCTCGACGCGATCGCGTCGATCTTCACGAGATTCTGCCGGGATCTCGGCCCGAACGAATCGTTCGTACCGACCATCGCCTGAAATTCGAGCGGGCGATTTCGAAGAATCCCGTGCGGATTTCACAAGTGCCGGATCCGATCGGATCAGGCTGGCACTATCCTGAGTGACCTTTTCCGGCTCCCGAACCATGCTCGACTTCCTCTCCCAGACCCTCAGCAACTTCAAGCACACCGGCGCCGTCTGGCCGAGTGGAAGCCATCTCGCCCGGGAGATGACGGCCCCGTTACGACACTCGGACCGGACCCGTCGAATACTCGAAGTCGGTCCGGGCACCGGACCCTTCACCGCGAAGATCCTCAACCATCTCCGGCCCGGCGACGAGTTCCACGTGGTGGAGATCAATCCCTTCTTCTGCAAGGTGATCGAGAAGCGGCATCTCACCCCGTTCCGCGAGCGACACCCCGACATCCCGGTCGCCCTGCACGAATCACCGATCGAGGATGCACCGATCGAGGGCCCGTTCGACCACATCATCTGCGGCCTGCCGTTCAACAACTTTCCGCCCTCGCTGGTACGGGGGATCTTCAAGCGGATGCTGAGCCTGCTCGCCGAGGACGGCGATCTGACGTACTTCGAGTATGCCGCGGTCCGAATGATGAAGGCTCCGGTCACGTCGCCCACCTCGCGACGCAACCTCCGCAGGATCGACGCGCACGCGAAGTCCCTGCATCGCCGTCACCGCGGCTCGAGACGACTGGTCATGGCGAACTTCCCGCCCGCCATCGCGGTCCGGCTTCGCCACGAGAATCCCTGACCCCCACGTTCCTCGCGACACCCGGCGAGGCCGAGCGCCCGCCGCCCCGAACCCCTGGACGACGCGCACATGGTCTTCGTCAACGAGCACTACCTGAAGCTGGCCGCCGGCTATCTCTTTCCCGAGATCGCGAGACGGGTCGCCGAATACGAAGCCTCGACGCCCGCCGCCGCCGAACGGATCATCCGATGCGGCATCGGCGACGTGACCGAGCCCATCGTGCCCGCGGTCATCGACGCGATGCACGCCGCGATCGACGAACTCGCGGATCGGGACACCTTCCGAGGCTATCCGCCCCCGACCGGATACGACTTTCTCCGGAAGGCGATCGCCGACCACGACTATCGCGCCCGAGGCATCGAGATCGACGACGACGAGATCTTCGTGAGCGATGGTTCCAAGGGCGACTGCGGAAGCCTCCTCGAGATTCTCGGAGGCGGAAACCGCGTCGCGGTGAGCGATCCCGTGTATCCGGTCTACGTCGACACCAACGTGATGGCGGGAAACACCCGGGACGCGCTCGACGGCGGCGGATACGACGGCCTGGTCACGATGGAGGCCCGGGAGGAGAACGGATTCATCCCCAGACCGCCCGCGGAGCCCGTGGACCTGGTCTACCTCTGCTTCCCGAACAACCCGACGGGTTCGACCATCGATCGCGAAGGACTCCGGGAATGGGTGGAATGGGCCCGCGAACACGACGCCCTCATCGTCTACGACGCGGCGTACGTGAACTTCATCCGCAACCCGGAGCTCCCCCGAAGCATCTTCGAGATCGAGGGGGCCGATCGATGCGCGATCGAGACCCGGAGCTTCTCGAAGAACGGCGGCTTCACCGGGGTCCGCTGCGGTTACACCGTGGTACCGAAGACGCTCGAGGGCCGCACCCGGGACGGGCGTCGCGTGCCCCTGCACGGACTCTGGAATCGACGATGGTGCACTCGAAGCAACGGCGTGAGCTGGCCGGTGCAGCGCGGCGCCCATGCGCTCTACTCACCCGAGGGTCTCGAGCAGACGTCGATGCTCGTCGATCACTACATGACCAATGCTTCGCTGCTTCGCGGCGGCTGCGAATCCATGGGACTCCGGGTCTTCGGCGGCACCGATGCCCCGTACGTCTGGGTCCGATGCCCCGACGGCATCGACAGCTGGGGCATGTTCGATCGTCTCCTCCACGAGGCGCAGATCGTGACGACGCCGGGCGCCGGATTCGGTCGATG
>JAACEA010000415.1 GCA_009936695.1 Planctomycetia bacterium | reverse complement strand
GGCCTCGACGTGGGGGTGCCCGCGGAACTGCTCGACCTGTACGCCGAGGGACGGCTCGATGCGTCGAATCTCGTCGCCTCGACGGACACCGAATGAGGAACGGAAGTCAGGACATGTCCGAATCCAAGAAACAGATCTGGCTCCTCCGGCACGCCGCGACCGAATGGTCGAAGAACGGCCGCCACACCGGCGTCACCGATCTTCTGCTGCTCCCCGAGGGCGAAGACGTGGCCCGACGCCTTCGGCCCGTCGTCGACGCCCACCATTTCGACCTCGTGCTCTGCAGCCCACTCCAGCGAGCGCGACGGACCGGGGAACTGCTCGGCCTCGGCGACGCCGCCGTGATCGACGCCGATCTCCACGAGTGGAACTACGGCGACTACGAAGGCATCACCACGAAGGTCATCCGTGAGACGGTCCCGGGCTGGACGGTCTGGTCGCATCCCTGTCCGAACGGTGAGACCGGCACGGAGGTGGCGGCCCGGGCGCAACACGTGATCGACCGGGCCCTCGCCACGACCGGCGACGTCGCCCTGGTCGCCCACGGTCACTATCTCCGCGTGCTCGCCGCGACCTGGCTGGGCCTGCCGCCCGAGGACGGTCGCATGTTCGACCTCGGCACCGGGACCTACTGCGTGCTCGGCTTCGAGCACGAATACCGCACCGTCATCCGATGGAACGCACCGGGGCTGGAGTCGACCGCGTGAACCGGACCATCGAAGTCACCGGGCACCGCCGCGGGCTGCACGAGATCACGTCGATGGTCGTGGACGTCGTCCACGACGCCGGCCTCGACGAAGCGCTCTGCACCGTCTTCGTCAAGCACACTTCCGCGGGCGTATGCATCCAGGAGAACGCGGATCCGTCGGCCCGGCGCGACATCGAGGCGTGGTTCGATCGAATCGCGCCCGAAGGCGAATCGTGGTACACGCACGTCGATGAAGGCCCTGACGACATGCCCAGTCACCTGAAGGCGATCCTGACCGGGACTGCCGTGTCGATCCCGGTCGTCGATGGTCGACTCGCCCTCGGCACATGGCAGGGCGTGTACCTCTGCGAGTTCCGCGATCGCCCCTCGACCCGACGGGTCGTCGTCATGGTCCGTTGAGTTCGGCGACTCCCGGCCGCTGATTCACCATCGACGACGAAGGTCGCCGACTTCGTCATACTCCCCCACATGCCCGAGAACCCCGACACGTCCGCCAGAGTGGTCATCCGCTTCGACGCACCGATCGCGACCATCGTCCTGAACGACCCCGATCGGCGGAACGCCATGTCCCACGATCTCTTCGATGATCTCGAGCGATGTCTCGATCAGGTGGATTCGGCGACCGATTCGGAATCCTGCCACGTCCTGCGCATCCGCGGCGAAGGCCCTGCGTTCTGCGCCGGCTTCGACCTCGACGCCATGGCGGACGGCGCGCTGCCGTCCTTCCTCGAACGCCTCGGCGCCATCTGCCGACGGCTTCGGCATCTCGGCGCGGTGGTCGTCGCCGAAGTCCACGGCCCCGCGCTCGCCGGCGGATGCGCGCTCGTATCGGCGTGCGACATTGTCCACGCCGGTCCGGATGCCGCATTCGGGTATCCGGTCCACCGCCTCGGCATCTCGCCCGCGGTGAGTCTCGCGACCCTCGTTCCGGGTACGTCTCCGGGCGCAGCGCGAGCCCTGACTCTTTCCGGGGAGTTCCTCGATGCCGAGACCGCGGTCGAGATCGGTCTCGCCGCGGTGGCGCATGCCGATCGCGGGACCCTCGAAGATGCGGTCGCCACCCTGTGCGATCGACTCGCCGCGATGGACGCGACGACGCTCCGGGCCACCAAGCGCTTCCAGAACGAACTCGATGGCACCATCGATACGAGGGTGTTCGCAAGATCACTCGCGGCCAGCCTCGCGACGGCGGATTCCGCCGAGTTCCAGACGAGGATCGACGCGGTGATGGCGAAGAAGCGTGCCGGCGGAGATCGGGGCTGAATCGACCCCCCGTCTCGAAGACCCACGTCGTCGCGATCCGCTCGGGACGAGTGAATCTGGGATGATCTCGTCCGGTTCGAGACGACGGGTCTCGACGATCGACGGCCGATGAAGAGCGCAGGATGGCACGGCGGCGCACCTGGAATCCGATCACGATCATCCGTCGCCGACTGCAGCGCATCGAGCGCCAATCGGCGACGCGGAACCGAACCCCGTGGACACGGGCGGTCGACTGGTGTCTCCCGCTCTCCCTTCCTCTGGGCTTCGTGCTCGCGTTCGCCCTCGACGCGAACGTGTCGCGCGTCTCCACCGAGACCCTCGCGACGGTCCGACTGGGTCGGGACGACCGAGGAACCCCCCTCCGAGGGGTGATCCTCCGTGATGATCCAGCGGGCGTCCCCTGGCCGTTCGGAAGCCCCCTCGCGACGGTGGAGATTCGCCGTCGAACGATCGAGCACGGATGGCCCTTCGCGAGTCGCACCACCGTGGCACCGTTGGAACTGCCCACCGTGCCGCTCGCCGATCCGGACGTGGTCGTCGATCTCGCCCATCCCGACGCAGCGCGCGGCCTGCTGGCACTCCGCGACGCGACGGACGTCGATCTCTTCGACGGACTCGACGTGTCGCTGGACGTGATGACGACCGAACGACGACGCGATCTGGTCGACGACGTGCGATCGCGCGCAACCACCACCACGCGATCCTGGTCCGCGACGCTCGCGGTCGCCGCGACGCTCTGGCTGCTGCTCTTCGTCTCGAGCATCATCGCCGTGCGCGGGATCCAGTCGGGCGCGTGGCTCGCGCAACGATGGCGCCGGCGAAGCATGGTCGGAAAACTTCGAGACGGCCGATGTCCGTTCTGCGGTTACGACTTGAGCGGCGTCCGCTTTCCGAAGCGGTGCAGCGAGTGCGGCCGACGGATCTGGGGCTGAACCGGACTGGTCCGTGATCCGTGTTCCGGCCGTCCACCGCTTGCCTCCCCGGGAGGAAGTCGATCCAATGGCCGGCATGAACACCATCGCACTCGACACCGAACTCGTCACGCTCGCCACCGACGGCGCCGTCGCGACCCTCACCCTCAACCGACCGGACGCCCGGAACGCCCTCTCCCTGGAAATGATCGCGGCGATGGAGGAAGCCCTCGCGAAGATCGAGTCGGGGCTCGACGATGTCCGGGTGATGGTGCTGGCCGGGGCGGGCAAGGGCTTCTGCGCCGGCATGGACCTCAAGGCGGTGCAGGACGACCCGATCCTGATGGGCGACATGCTTCGTCGGCTCGCCGCGGTCAGCCGACGGATCCGTCGACTCGACGTCCCGACCATCGCCCGCGTGCAGGGCGCCGCGATCGGCGGCGGATGCGGATTGATGGTGGTCTGCGACTTCTCCTTCACCCATCCCGAAGCGAAGCTCGGCTACCCCGAAGTCGACCTCGGGATCTGCCCCGCGGTCGTCGCCCCCTTCCTCGTGAAGCGGATCGGCGCCGGTCGGGCGCGAGCCATGCTCCTCGCGGGCGGCACCATGGGCGGTGAAGCCGGATTCGCCGCCGGCCTCGCGACGCATCTGGTGCCGATGGACGAGCTGGAATCCGCGACCACCGCGTTCGCGGAGCGCCTGACCAAGGGCGGGCCCGAAGCGATCGCCGCCACCAAGCAGTGGCTCAACGAACTCGACGGCTCGCTCGATGACGCCCAGCTCTCGAAGGGCGCGGAGATCTCCGCCGAACTCATCCAGACCGAGGACGCCCAGGCCCGGCTGCGGACGCTCTTCAAGCGATGACGATTCGCCGTCGAGGCCGCCGAATCCACGGAGTGATGGCGATCGCGTTGCCCGTCGTCCTGCTGGGGGTGCCGATCGGTCTGATCGTGACCGCGTGCGCCACTGCTCGTCCGGCGCTTCGCAGTCAGGAGACGATCCCGTCCGAGATCGTCGAGCGGAACCCCGACGACGATGCGTTCACGGTGATCTTCATCGGCGACCCCGAGGCCCGCATGCGGGGGAACACCGCAGAGGAACTCGGGGAATACGTCGAACGACTGCTGGCGCTCGGCGAGACGCGGCACGAATGGTTCCGGATCGGTGACGGTCGAACCCATGAGATCGATCCCGCGCTGGTGATCATCGGTGGCGACATCAGCAAGGACCGCCAGACCTCGATCGAACTCGACATGCCGATCTGGGAGCCGTTCTTCGACGCCGGTGTTCCGGTCCTCGCGGGTTTTGGAAACCACGATTGGGAACCCGAGTCCTGGGGCGACAGCCCGAGCTACTCGTTCGCCGGACATCGTTCGAACGAATCGACCACCGCCTTCACCCGCGAGACCTACCGCCGCTCCGCCGAAATCGCATCGGACCTCGCCTACCGGGAGGTCGGGCCGACCGCCGACCACGGGCCGGTGACCTTCCACGCGACCTACCGGGGCGTGGACATCGTCAATTTCAACACGTTCCTCTACCAGCCCTCGTACGAGTATCCCGCGGGATGGCCGATCACCTGCAATCCTCTCGCCGGCGGCGCAGGATGCCAGACGTTCGTGACCGCCGAACCGCAGATCGAAGCGATGGAATCACTGCTCGCGGAAGGTGCCTCTCGGCCCGCCATCTTCGTGCAGCACTATCCCCTGAGCACGAGTGACGGCTGGTGGGACGACTATGACACCACCGACACCACGCCGGCCATGCGAAAGCAGCGTCTCCTCGACATGATCGCGCGACGCGACGAAGCGGTCTTTCTGGCCGGCCACAACCATCGGTCGAGCCAGCGACGTTGGCCGGTCGGCGACCGGATGGTCGCCGAACACGTCGCCCCGTACTTCGGGAATCGGGGCGGCGTGCTCGCGGTCCTCGCCTCGCCGAGCCGCGGCATCCTCGAGGTGAGGACGTTGGAACTCCCCGCGATCCCGGCGTCGAACCCGGGTTGAGCGATCGAATCCCGCGGATCCTCACGCCACCGCCATCCAAGTGGCCTCAAGGGTCTGATAACGAAGCGTGCGGCCCCGAGAGCGACGCCTGGCCCGTGCAGGCCGAGGTGAAGCGGAGCGATCCCGAATCCGGTCGATTCCGAGCCCCGTCCCCGGGCGTTCCAGCCGCAGGTTTCGGCGATAAACAGACATCGAGATCGGCTATCATGACGAATGCGTTACACCCGGTGCCAGGTACCGGCAAGATTCGACGCCCGCCCCCCTTTCGACCGCGCTCCGTCCGCTCACCGCCGGAACCCACCGCCCGCATCCCGCGAGTGGCCACGGGATCATCGCCGACATGACCACCACCGACACCATTCTTCCCGTCGACCGCACCGAGGACGGCATCACCATCCTCCGGCTGACTCCGAACCCCGCGAAGCCGCGTGGCGGCGTGGTCGTGCTGGACGCCTGGCTGCTCGACGCGATCGACGCCACCATGACCGAGATCGCGGCCGGACCGACGCCCACCGGTTTCGTCCTCGCGAGCGACAGCGATCGGGTGTTCGTGGCCGGTGCGGATCTCGCCGAGATCGACGCCCTCGATGACGAGGCGCTGCTCGCCTATCTCGAGAAGGGCG
>JAACEA010000414.1 GCA_009936695.1 Planctomycetia bacterium | reverse complement strand
ACGGCCGATGCCGCCGTCCGGTCCTCGGTTCCTCGAACCGCCCGCTCAAGTCGATCACCGACATGATCAAGGGCAAGCAGGGTCGATTCCGCGAGAACCTCCTCGGCAAGCGCGTCGACTACTCCGCCCGATCCGTGATCGTGGTCGGTCCCGAACTGAAGCTCTGGCAGTGCGGTCTCCCCAAGAAGATCGCCCTCGAACTCTTCCAGCCCTTCATCATCCGGAAGCTCAAGCAGCACGGATACGCGGACACCATCAAGAGCGCCAAGCGGATGCTCGAACGACGGGATCCCGAGGTCTGGGACATCCTCGAGCAGGTGATTCGCAACCATCCGGTGCTCCTGAACCGCGCCCCCACCCTTCACCGCATGGGCATCCAGGCCTTCGAGCCGGTGCTGGTGGAAGGCAACGCGATCAAGATCCATCCGCTGGTCTGCACCGGCTACAACGCCGACTTCGATGGCGACCAGATGGCGGTCCATCTTCCCCTTTCGCTCGAGGCGCAGGCCGAGGCCCACGTCCTCATGCTCTCGCTCCACAACGTCTTCAGTCCGGCGAACGGCAACCCGATCGTGAGTCCCTCGCAGGACATCGTGATGGGCGTGGCCTTCCTCACCGAGGAGAACGGCGACGAGGCGAACCGGAAGACCGAGGATCTTCGGGTCTTCAAGGACGAGATGGAGGCGATGCTCGCCTTCGACTTCGACGAGATCGACATCCACGAGCACATCCAGGTCCGGCTCAAGGACTTCCTGAACATCGCGAACGACGAGAAGGGCGAAGTCGAGAAGATGCCCGACAACCGTCGGGTGCGGACCACCGTCGGTCGGATCATCTTCAACGAGATCCTGCCCGAGCGGGAGCGGATGCCCTTCTACAACTGCTTCCTCAGCAAGAAGGGCTGTGCCCGCGTCATCGACGAGACCTACGAGCGTCTCGGCAAGGCCGCGACCATCGACCTCCTCGACGCGATGAAGGAGGTCGGCTTCAAGCATTCGACCACCTCCGGACTCTCGTTCGGCGTCAATGACCTTCGAATCCCCGCCGAGAAGAAGCAGCTTCTGGACAACGCCCAGAAGATCGTGGACCGGATCGAGAAGCAGTACCAGAGCGGTGCGATCACCGAACGGGAACGCCACAACGCGCTCCTCGACGTCTGGGCGACGTGCCGGAAGGACCTCACCGAGAAGCTGATCTTCGCCCTCAAGGAGGATCGTCGCGACCCGGTGACCCACGAGGAGACGTCGATCGTCGACGGCAAGGGCGATCGCTACCTCAACCCCGTGTATCTCTTCATGAACTCGGGCGCGCGAGGCAACAACAGCCAGATGCAGCAGCTCGCCGGCATGCGAGGCCTGATGGCCAAGCCGAGCGGCGAGATCATCGAGACGCCGATCCGGGCCAACTTCCGTGAAGGCCTGAACGTGCTCGAGTACTTCTCCTCCACCCACGGCGCCCGAAAGGGACTGGCCGACACCGCGCTGAAGACGGCGGACTCCGGGTATCTCACCCGGAAGCTCTGCGACGTCGCCCAGTCGGTGGTGGTCATCGAGGACGACTGCGGCACCAACCAGGGCATCGCCAAGCGTGCGATCTTCAAGGGTGAAGAGGTCGACGTCCCCCTCGCCGACCAGATCATCGGTCGGACCAGCATGATGGACATCCGCGATCCCATCATGGACGTCCTCATCGTCAAGAAGGACCAGATCATCGACGAAGTCGCCGCGAAGCGGATCGACGACCTCGGGATCCCTTCGGTCCACGTCCGAAGCCCCCTCACCTGCTTCACCGCCCGTGGCGTCTGTGCCTCGTGCTACGGTCGCGACCTCTCCACCGGCCAGCCGGTGGAAGCGGGTCTCGCGGTCGGCATCATCGCGGCCCAGTCGATCGGCGAGCCCGGCACGCAGCTCACGATGCGTACGTTCCACACGGGCGGTACCGCGACGCGATCCCTCGTCGAGACCAGCTGGTCCGCACCCGCGGGCGGCATCATCAAGATCGTCGACTGCAACGAGGTCGAGGTCACCGAGGACGACAGCAGCTCCAGGTTCGTCGCCCTCAAGCGAAACGGTGAGGTCCATCTCGAGGACGACAAGGGTCGCGAGATCGACAAGTTCAAGGTCCCGTACGGCGCGACGCTTCGTCACAAGAACGGCACCAAGGTCTCGAAGGGGTCGACGATCGTCGAATGGAACCCCCACATGAACCCGATCCTCGCGGAAAAGGGTGGTGTGGTGCAGTTCGAGAACCTCGTCGAGGACCAGTCCTACAAGGTCGAGAAGACCAAGGCCGGCAAGGTCGAGAAGATCGTGACCTCGCACACCGGCGATCGCACCCCGCAGATCAAGATCGTCGACGAGAAGGGCGAGTCCACGCTCGACTTCCACCACCTGCCGGCGAACGCCCGCATCGAGGTGGAGGACGGCGACGCGATCGTGATCGGTCGGATGCTCGCTCGAGTGCCCAAGGGCGCCGGACGTTCCGCCGACATCGTGGGTGGTCTTCCGCGAGTCACCGAGATCTTCGAGGCCCGGATCCCCAAGGACCCCGCGGTCATGGCGGAGATCTCCGGCCGGGTCGAACTCGATCCCGACAAGCGGAAGGGCAAGATGGCGATCCTCATCCACCCGGATGGCGATCTCGATCCGGTCCCCCACTACGCCCCGCAGGGCACGGCGTTGCTCGTCCACACCGGCGACCGCGTCGACGCGGGCGACCGTCTGACCGACGGACCGCTCGTGCCCGCCGACATCCTCAAGATCAAGGGTGAGGACGAACTCCACCTCTACATGCTCGACGAGGTGCAGAACGTCTACCGGGCCCAGGGCGTGCCGATCTCCGACAAGCACATCGAGGTCATCCTCCGCCAGATGCTCGGCAAGGTGAAGATCACCGATCCGGGCGACAGCGACCTGCTTCCCAACGACGTGGTCGACAAGTGGCAGCACCGCGAGTGGAACAACCGACTCACGGGCATGCTCCGGATCGAGGATCCGGGCGACACCGACCTCCCGGTCGGCGCCATGGTCGCCAAGGCGGAGATCAAGGACGCCAACGACAAGGCCAAGGAAGACGAGAAGGCGATCGCCAAGACCAAGAAGCCGCGGCCGGTCAAGGCCCAACCGCTTCTCCTCGGCATCACCAAGGCATCGCTTCAGGCCGAGTCGTTCCTCTCGGGAGCGAGCTTCCAGGAGACCACCAAGGTGCTCACCGAAGCGTCGCTCAAGGGTGCGGTCGACACGCTCCGCGGCCTCAAGGAGAACGTGCTCCTCGGCCATCTCATCCCCGCCGGTACCGGCTTCTCCGAGTACACGAGGATGCGGGTGAAGCGTCTGGTCGACGAGCCGGAGGTCGATCTGGCCGCCGAGATGCAGATGCGACAGGAGGCGGCGTTGGAAGCCGAGCGAGCCGGTGCGGAACGCCGAGACGCGGTCGTCGAAGTGATCACGCCCGAGAAGCTCCAGGAGACCGGCGTCGAATCCGATTGATCTCGGCGACGGGCTTCCCAATCACCAGCGAGAACCCAGCCCCCGGCCTTTCGGCCGGGGGCTTTTCGCTCGTTCAAGTCGCATTCGGAACATGACCGCGGCGATCCACCGGCGCCGGGGCGCCGGGCTTCAGCCCGCGTCGACCCGCCCGGACAGGACCTCCTGCAGCATCATCCGCCACTCACCGTAGACGTATGGAACGTCATGCTCGTCGTGGATCGCGCGGATCCGCTCGTGGGCCCGTTCCGCGAGCATCGGGACCACGTCGTTCGCCCGCGGATCGCAGAAGTACACCCGGCATCCCGAGGGCCGTCCCGATCTCGCCGTGCAGAGGCGACCATCCTGCCACGGGCAGTTCCCGCGTTCGAGCGAGGACGCCACATCGGCGACCGTGATCCCCCGGCCCTCCGCCTCGCAGATCTTCACGCACCGCGCGACTTCGAGACCGCTGGCATAGAGCCGGTGCCCGTGCGCTTCGAATCGGCAGCAGTTGCCGCTGGCCAGGCAGAGCGGCCCGACCTCCCGGATCGCCTCCGCGATCTCCAGGTGCACGGACTCGATCGCCGTCGCCACCTCGGGTCGGGCCCCCGCGGCGAACCAGGCCTCCACCGTCTCGGACGACGCCGCACTCACCAGGGCTTGCCTTCCGACTCGCGCTGCTCGACCAGTCGCTCCACGATCGACTCCACGGTGAAGAGCTCGCCGTTCCCCATTCCGGGGCACGGCGTGTTCTTCTTCATCCGGTTCCACGCCCGCTCGTTCCGCAGGACCTCCGGCCAGAACGGCCACGTCCGGCATTGGACCGGCCGGACCTCGTAGAGTCCGCAGATCGCCTTCCCCGGAACGGTGTCGCGATCAAGAAAGACGCAGTCGTAGCCGTGCTCGGTGTCGATCTCGTTCAGCGAACGATGCCCGTCGATCACCCGGGTGTGGCGAACGAGGAACTCGGGGTAGTCCATGCCGAGATGCGCGGCCATGGCCCTGCCCTCGTCGTCGTCGAACCAGACGGCGCCCTCGCCGCCGGTGCAGCAGTTGCCGCAACAGGTGCACTCGAATCGGAGACCGTCCTCGTACCAGGGACCGGTACCGCCGGAGGGCCGTCGCGTCGTGTTCGATTCGTCGCTGGCCATGTGTCGCCGACTCCTCTCGTGCGGTCTTCGAACCCCTGCCGCGCCTTCAGTTCGAAAGCCGACCGCCGGGCGTTCCCCATGAATCGCCCGAGCCGCCGGAATCACGCGGGCCGGCCGAGCCACCCGGTTCGTCGGGGGCCTCGCCCTCACCCCACTCGTCGATCACGATCGAATGCACCTCGGTCCGACCGTGACGGGGCGAGAGTTCGGCGAGTTCGTCCGGCCGTTCATCATGAGCGACCCGTTCGATCGAGTACATCGCCGCCATGATCCAGTCACCGCTTCCCTCGACCGCGGCCTCCACCAGTTCCTCGGCTTCGTCGAGACTCCGGGCGGTCGCCCAGATCGAGATGTACGCGCCACCGGACTTCGGCTCCGCCGGATCGGCCATCGCGATGGCGTGCCAGAGCGTGTGTCCGAGCTCTCGCCCGCCGTCGTCGACGTTCGAGCTCGGATCGACGTCGAGCTGGAGGCCCCAGTCCGCCCGCAGCTGCAGCAGCAGTTCGTCGAGATCCGGCGAATGCTCGTCCTCCATCACGAGGATCTCCCGCATCCGGTACGGCGGATCGATCTCGTCGAAGGCGTCCTCGAGCCAGATGCGCGACACCGTGCCCAGGCCGTGTCGTTCGAGAATCGACTCGACATCGTCCCGGAGGTCGGTCTGGCAGTGGATCGT
>JAACEA010000413.1 GCA_009936695.1 Planctomycetia bacterium | reverse complement strand
GGCTCCGTGTACCAGTCGCTGCAGGCGGACGGACGGGGCTGGCCCTCGCTGTACATTCCGCGCAAGGCGTCGCAGATCGCCGAGGGCGACGAGGACAATCCGATCAAGCTTGGAAACCTGCGGATGAACGGCCGCGAGGTGTACAAGTTCGCGGTCACCCGATTCCAGCGGGCGATCAAGGACGCCTTCGAGAAGACCGGCCTCGAGCCCGACGAATTCGGCGCCTTCATCTGCCACCAGTCGAACGCTCGGATCATCGAGAGTGCCGTCGAGAAACTCGGCCTGCCCGAGGAGAAGGTGTACGTGAACATCGACCGCTTCGGAAACAGTTCCGCCGGATCGGTGGGCCTGTGCCTCGACCAGATGCGGAAAGCGGGCCGCATCGACGAATCGAAGCCGACCATGCTCGTCGCGTTCGGCGGCGGCATGACCTGGGCCAGTTCCGTCTGGCGACACTGATCCCGCAACCGACGCCTCCGTGATTCCAGTCAAACGCCCACGCGTCTCCACGCCCCGCCACTCGGCGACGGATGTGGAGGACGCCCCGGAGAACCACGACATGAACAAGTCCAAGGTCGTCCTGCTCTGCCCCGGACAAGGGGCCCAGGTCGTCGGCATGGGGAAGGGCTGGATGGACGCCCACCCTGCCGCTGCGCAGACATTCGCCGCCGCCGACGAGGTCGTCGATCTCGGATCGATCGGCACGCTGACCAGCGTCTGCTTCGACGGTCCCGCCGACACCCTGAACCGAACCGACGTCAGCCAGCCCGCGCTGTTCACCGCCGCCGTGGCGAGTTACCAGGGACTGCTCGACGGATGGGGCAACGCGGATGTCCACGCGACCCTCGGCCTCTCCCTCGGCGAATACACCGCCCTTCATCTCGCCGGCGCCTTCGGATTCCGCGACGGGCTCAAGCTCGTGGCCACCCGCGGCCGGTTGATGCAGGAAGCGGCGGAAGCATCCGAGGGAGGCATGGTCGCGCTGGTCGGCGCGGACGAGGCCCAGGCCGAGGCGGTCTGCGATGCCGCCCGAGGCGACGACGTGCTCGTGCCCGCGAATTTCAACGCCAAGGGACAGATCGTGATCTCGGGTTCCCGGACCGCCTGCGAACGAGCGGTCACCGCCGCCGGCGAGATGGGCCTTCGAGCCACCGCCCTCGCGGTGGCGGGGGCGTTCCACAGCCCCCTGATGGCCCCCGCGGCCGAAGGAATGGCCAAGGCGCTCGCCGAGGTGGATTTCCAGCCACTCTCGACCGTGGTCTACTCGAACGTCACCGGAAAACCCCACGATCCTGATAATCCGGAACTTCTGAAGCAACGATTGATCGAACAATTGACGACTCCTGTACGATGGTCGTCGAACTGTGCGGATCTGGCCGAGTCGATTTCGGGTACTCCCGAGGACGAACGGCCACAGATCCACGAGCTCGCCCCCGGCAAGGTGCTGAAGGGGCTTTTCCGCCGAATCGACAAGACCGTGGAGGTCACCAGCCATGACCAACCGGACCCGAAACCTGTTTCGTGACTTCATCGGCCTGACCGCCGTCGCCGGGCTTTCGCTCGGCATCGCCGGTTGCGGCTCCGAGCCCGCACCGCCCCCGGCCGCGCCGGTGGCGAAGAAGGCTCCCCCGCCGCCGCCGCCGGCCCCGCCGGCACCGAAGGTCACGCCGATCTCCGAATTGATCGCCCAGTACGGGATCGACCCTCGCGTGAATCTGTCCGAGGATCTCGCCCCGGACAACGATGCGGGACGGATCGCCGTGCTTCGCTTCTTCGACGGGTTCGCCCGCGGCGACGCCTCGCGTCTCAAGGGCATGATGTCCGGCATGGACGCGATGGTGCTCGGCGAGCTGGAGAAGTCCGGCGAGTGGAAGACCGCGACCAGCAACATCATCGGCATCGACGTCCGAACCGGAACGCACCCCGTCGTCGGTGAGTGCGCCCTCGCCGTCTTCATGGTGGGCAACCAGTTCGAACCCCAGCTCTGGGCCTTCGAGATCACGGGTGACCCCGCCGGCGATGGCGCCGAGTTCGACGCCCAGCCGTCGCCCCCGGACATGATGAACCGACTCAGCGGCGACGACTGGATCGCCGCCTGGTTCCAGATCCTCGAGGACGAGATGGCCCGGGCGACCGCCCCGGACGAGATCATCGACATCCCGACGCAGGACTTCACCGAGGAGGAGACCGGCAACTCGTCGATGGGCGCGCCCGCAGGTGGTCCCGGTGGCGGCGGCCAGGGCGCCCCCGGCAAGCGCAAGCGACCCAAGGGGCCGAAGATCGATCCCAACCCCGGCTTCGCGCCCGGTTCCAACTGATCGCGACGCGCCGGCGTGAGGCCGGTTCCGCATGACACACCAGAGAACGCGGCCTCCCTCGAGAGGCCGCGTTCTTTCTCGCTCCACGGGTTTCATGGCGTTCCGCGAGCACCGTGAATGGATGGCCCGTCCCGTTCAAAGCCCATCCGTGGCGGGCCGAACGCGACAGGAGCGGGGATGATCTGTACAATTCCGGCTCGCGCAGCGTGACGCTGCATCCCTCCCTCGCCCGGGCGAGGCGAGACACCCCATCCGCCGGAGCAAGCTCATCGAATCCCGTCTCGCCATCGTGACCGGCGCCAGCCGCGGACTCGGACGCTCCATCGCCAGCCGACTCGCCGCAGACGGAATGCACGTGATGGCGATCGCAAGATCCGCCGACCCGCTCCAGTCCCTCGTCGAGGAGATCGTCACCGCCGGCGGCAGCGCGGAGTTCCGGGTGTGCGACATCGGGGAAGCGAACGCCCTCGGCGAGTTGATCGAGGAGATCTCGGAGACCGCGGGACGGCTCGACGTCCTGGTCAACAACGCCGGCATCACCCGCGACGGCCTCCTGATGCGGATGAGCGACGAGGACTTCGACGACGTGGTGAACGTCAACCTTCGTTCCACCTTCGTCGCGTGCCGTGCCGCCGCCCGGCCCATGATGAAGGGCCGATACGGCAGAATCGTCAACATCGGTTCGGTGAGCGGAGTGACCGGGAATCCCGGCCAGGCCAACTATGCCGCGGCCAAGGCGGGCATGATCGGCCTCACCAAGACCGTCGCCAAGGAGCTCGGCGGCAAGGGCATCACCGCCAACGTGGTGGCCCCCGGCTTCATCAAGACCGACATGACCGAGGCGATGGTGCCGGTCCTCGAGCAGGAGATGGTCAAGCGAATCTCCGTCCGACGCCTCGGCGAGCCGTCGGACATCTCCTCCGCGGTCGCGTTCCTCGCCTCGGAAGAGGCCTCCTACGTCACCGGCCAGGTCCTGGTGGTCGACGGCGGCCTCGCACTCTGATCCACTGATCCGGCCTCCAGCCGGAAAACCAAGGGCCCTCCACAGGGGAAGGCCTTCAAGCGTTATCATCCCACCCATTGAGAAGGCCCCAGAAGGGCCCTCCAGGAGACCGACCCGTGACCGAAGCCGAGATCGAAGCCAAAGTGATCGATATCGTCGCCGAGCAGATGGGCGTCGACCGCGCCGAAATCTCCCGAGAGACGAGTTTCACGAACGACTTGAACGCCGACAGCCTCGACACCGTCGAGTTGGTCATGGAGTTCGAGGACGAGTTCGAGACCTCGATTCCCGACGAGAACGCCGAGAAGATCCAGACCGTCGGCGAAGCGATCGAGTTCATCAAGACGAACCTCAACAAGAGCTGACCTCTCGAAGGCCGGGCACGCCCGGATTTCGCAGGGTCAGGACACCCGACCTCGATCATGAAGACCATCACGCTTCGCAGGGTCGTCGTCACCGGTCTCGGTGCCGTGACCGATCTCGGAACCGATGTCGCCTCCACCTGGGAGGGGATGATGTCCGGTCGCTCCGGCATCGGCCCCATCACGGCCTTCGAACAGGATGACGAGTGGACGACTCGCTTCGCCGGCGAGGTGAGCGACTTCGACCCCTCGAAGATCATCGACGTTCGGGAGGCCAAGCGGATGGACCGCGCCAGCCTGCTCGGGCTGGTGGCCGCCGAAGAGGCCGCGACGGACTCCGGAATCGATTTCGAGACGGGTGATCCCGATCGTCGCGGCGTCGCGATCGGCTCGGGCATCGGCGGCATCATCACGATCGAAGTGGGTCTGCTCAAACTCGAACGGACCAGTCCCAAGAAGATCAGTCCGTTCACCGTGCCGAAGCTCATGGTCAACGCCTGTGCCGGCAACGTGTCGATCCGGCACGGCCTGCGGGGTGCGAACATCGCCACTGCCACCGCCTGCGCCACCGGCGGCCACTCGATCGGCGCCGCCTTCCAGTTGATCCAGCGTGGTGACGCCGACGTGATGTTCGCCGGTGGGACCGAAGCCGCCGTGAGCCGGCTCTGCATCGGCTCCTTCGGCACGATGAAGGCGTTGTCCACCCGCAACGACGATCCCGAGCGGGCCTCCCGCCCCTTCGATCGCGATCGAGACGGCTTCGTGCTCGCCGAAGGCGCCGCGGTGCTGATCCTCGAGGATCTCGAGAGCGCCAAGGCTCGTGGAGCGAAGATCTACGGGGAGATCCTCGGATACGCCACCAGCGGCGACGCCCATCACATCGCCGCCCCGGAAGAGAGCGGGATCGGCGCCACCAAGGCGATGACCTGGGCGCTCAAGGACGCGGGAATCAACACCACCGACGTCGGCTACATCAACGCCCACGGAACCTCCACGCCGCTGGGCGATGCCGCCGAGGTCTACGCGGTGAAGTCGGTCTTCGGTGAACACGCCAACAACCTCGCCATGAGCTCCACCAAATCGATGACCGGGCACGCCCTCGGCGCCGCAGGTGGAATCGAGTCGGTCGCGGTGATCCGGGCCCTTCAGGACGGCGTCCTGCCCCCCACGATCAACCTCGAGAGTCCGGACGACGGCTTCGACCTCGACTTCGTCGCGAACGAAGCCCGCGAAAAGCCGATCCAGTACGCCGTGAACAACTCCTTCGGGTTCGGCGGCCACAACGTGAGCCTCGTCTTCAGCCGCTACAACGGCGACTGAGCGACCCTGCGGCCCGCCACGGCCCCGATGCCATTCCTGCGATTCGAACCGCCCCTCGGAGAAACTCCGGGGTGGTGTTCCCTTGTGGAAGCCCGGAAGCGGTGAAAGACGTTCGGCTCGGATGGATCATCCCCCGGGACATCCCTCCGTCCCCGGCCGAGGGACGCTTCGAACCCCTCCTTCGAGCGGGAGTGCACCCCGAAGCCCCCGCGAGCCGATGAAAACAGCACCGTCCGACCGCACCCGAGCATGAATGCGAGAACCATGTCTTCCAATCTCAATTCCATCCTCTCTCTCGAAGTCCCCTTGATCGTCGAAATCGCCCAGCGGCGGATGCCCCTCGCCGAGGCCGTCAATCTCGTGCACGGTGCGATCGTCGAATTCCCCCAGGCCAGCAACGGGGAGCTTCGAATCCTCGTGAACAACAAGGCCGTCGGCACCGGAACCGCGGTCAAGGTGGGCGAGAATTTCGGGGTCCGCGTCTCTTCGGTGGGCGACATGACCAGTCGCGTTGAAGCGCTCGGATCTTGAAGCCTCACAGACTTGAAGCCTCGCAGACCTGAAGCCTCACAGAGTCGAAGACCCACGACTCGAAGCCGGCAGATCCGAACGCCCACCCGCGAGCATTCCTGACGGAATGCTGCATTCGATGTCCGAACAGAGACACGCCCCACTCGATCGGGATCGAGCGGGGCGGTGATGGTCGACACAGACTCGCGGGCTCGGACCGGATCAGTCCCGACTGCTCATCGCCGTGATGTAGAAGATCACCCGCATCGCTTCCAGGTAGACCCAGGCGATCGTGACGATCAGGCCGAACGCGACGTACCACTCCGATTCCTTCGGCGCGCCGCTGGCGACCAGTTCCTCGGCCCGCCGGAAGTCGATGATGAGCCAGAGCGAGGCGAGCAGCAGCAACGCCACACTGATGCCGAGGCCGATCCACGCCGAATTCCCGCCTCCGAACGCGTTCATCGGATTCATGAAGGGAACCGAGACGCCGAAGAGGCTGACCACGAAGGAAAGCAGGATCGCGACCATGACACCCACCGTCGCGACCATCACCACCTTCGTGAAGATCGGCCCGCCGGTCAGGATCCTCGCCTTGTAGAGCCCGAGCATCGCGATGAGCACGCCCGCGGTGAGCAGAAACGCCTGGAAGACGATTCCACCCGCGACGGCGACGCCCTGCGAGGCCAGGAGGTTGTCGAACATCACCGCGATGCCGCCGAGCATGAAGCCCTGGAACGCCGAGTACACGAAACCGATGTTGCGGGCCATCCGGGCGCTGCCGCGGATCAGGAAGAACACCCCGAACGTCACGAGCATCGAGACGATGGTCATCGGCCAGAGGAGCCACGGGTTCGCGTTGATCACCGCGTAGCCGGCGGCACCCGCCATCGCCAGCACGAAGGCGAAGAGCCCGGTCTTGTTGACGATGCCCGAGATGCTCGCGGCCTCGGCGGTCGCGGCGTCGCTCCACCAGTCGCCGTTGCGGATCGTTTCTTCACCAAGGGCGGGGTTGCTGGACTTGAGCATGGCGTTGGGATCTCCCTGCAGGCCGGATGGTCGATGGGTGCGATCGAATCGAGTTCGAAAGCGCATGGGAACGATATCGTCCGAATCACGCGGAGGTCGGCAAAATACCGCGGAAGCGGACGCTAGAGCAGCTCGGCGGCGATCGAGGCCAGCTCGCTCCGCTCGGTGCGCTCCAGCGTGACATGCCCCGCGATGGGATGTCGTTTCATCCGCTCGATCACGTGACTGAGCCCGTTGCTCGAGGCGTCGAGATAGGGGCTGTCGATCTGGCCGATGTCGCCGCAAAGCACGATCTTGGTCCCTTCACCGACCCGGCTGACGATGGTCCGGACCTCGTGCGGCGAGAGATTCTGGGCTTCGTCGACCAGGATGAACTGGTGCGGGATCGACCGGCCTCGGATGTAGGTGATCGGCTCGAGAATGACCCGGCCGGTCGCGATGAGCTGATCGAGACGCTGTTCCGCGGAATGGCTGTCGGCTTCGTTGAAGTGACTGCCCCGGGTCGAGAGCAGGTAGGTCAGGTTGTCGAAGATCGGCTGCATCCACATCGCCAGCTTCTCGTCCTTGTCGCCCGGGAGATAGCCGATGTCCCGCCCCAGCGGCATGATCGGCCGAGCGGTCAGCAACTTGTCGTAGCGTTCCTCCTTCAGGAGCTGCTGCATGCCCGCGGCGAGGGCCAGCAGCGTCTTTCCCGAACCCGCGGGCCCGATCATGGTGACGAGCCGGACATCGTCGTCGAGCAGCAGATCGAGGGCCATCTTCTGCTGGAGGTTCCTCGCCATGATTCCCTGCACCGGCTTTCGCGGACCAGTGACCGGAATGACGTGTCCGGTGTCCGAGAGAATTCGGGCGAGTCCGGTGTGGGATGAATCACCCTCGTCGATCAGCACCAGGAACTGGTTCGGCAGCAGCTCCGGCTTCACCAGCGAACCCGTCGGGTCGACGTCCTTCAGGTGCATCTCGAAGCGGCTGACGTGGACCTGTCGTTCCTCGTAGAGCTCGTCGATCACCGCGCCGGGAACCACCAGCTCGACCCAGCCGGTGTAGAGCCAGTCCGCGTCGACCCGATCGGCGCCGAAGTCCTCGGCGGGAATCCCGAGGGAGTCGCACTTCACCCGGGCGTTGATGTCCTTCGAGATGAAGGTCGTCGGACGCCCCGAGGCGTGGAACTCGCTGACCACGCCGAGGATCCGGTTGTCGGCGACGTCGAGATCGAGCGAGGAGGGGCGGGACCGATCGCACGGATGGATTCGGACCGATCCGCCCTGATCGTTCCACTCCACGCCTTCGAGCAGTCGACCTCGCCCCCGCAGTTCATCCAGCGACCGGATCGCCTGACGGGCGTTGCGGCCCGTCTCGTCGTTGTTCTTCTTGAAGCGGTCGAGCTCCTCGATCACGGTGAGGGGGATGACCACCTCGTGTTCCGCGAACTTGAAGAGCGAGCTCGGATTGTGAAGCAGGACGTTGGTGTCGAGGACGAAGCACTTCCGTGGTCGGGCCGGAGGCGTCGCCGCCTCGGTGGCCGGTTCCTCCGACGTCGCATTCCCGGTCGAGGCCGTGGAGAGGGACGCGTCATCCGAATTGCTCAAGGCGGGATCTCCGGGTTGGATGCGGGCCTCGTCGGCCATGCTTCGCGCGACGACCGGACCTCGCGACCCAAGGGTAGTAGCCCCGCCGATCCCTGTCATCGCCGATCCGAAAAGATGAGGCACAAGCCCCAGATGCCGTCCTCGGACGGATCCCGTAGGCTCTTGCCATGACTTCACGATCCGGAATTCAGCAGCTCGTCGATCTCATGCAGGAGATCGCCCCCTCGCAACTGGGCGAACCCTGGGACAACGTCGGCCTGCTCGTCGGCGACCGGAGTCACGGACTCGACCGGGTGATGCTCTGCATCGATCTCACCGAAGCGGTGCTTGACGAGGCCGTCCGCAAGCGGGCCGACGCGATCGTCGCCTACCACCCTCCGATCTTCACCGCGCGGAAGCGGATCACCGACGAGGATGCCGGCGGCCGGATCCTGCTCGCGGCCATCGCCGCGGGAATCGCGATCCACTCACCCCACACCGCCGCGGACGCCGCCGAGGGCGGCGTGAACGACTGGCTCGCGGACGGCCTCGGCGCCGGTGATCGCCGGGCCCTCGCGCCCGCGCTCGAACTGCCCGCGACCGAACGGGTCAAGGTGGTGACCTACGGTCCCGCGGATTCCATCGAACGGATCCGGCACGGACTGGCCGCGGCCGGCGCCGGCGTGATCGGCGAGTACGAACTCTGTTCGATCGAGGTGGCCGCGATCGGCACCTATCGCGGCGGCGAGGAATCAAATCCGGTCCGTGGCGAACGCGGACGCCTCGAACGGGTCGAGGAAGTCCGGCTCGAGATGGTCTGCGGCGATCACAATCTCGCGATCGCGATCGAACACCTTCGTTCCCTCCATCCGTACGAGGAGCCGCCGATCGAGATCTACCGCCAGGCCGAACGCCCTCGTCGCGCGATCGGAGCCGGGCGCCGGGTGGTCCTCGATCATGGAGTCACGATCGGAACGATCACCGACCGGATGCGGGAACATCTCGGCACCGACCGATTCGCGGACCACGACGCCGATCGCCGACGACGACACGAGGTCATCGGACTCTGCGCCGGGAGCGGCGCCGAACTCCTCGATCCCGCGATCGACCAGGGGTGCACGTTGTTCATCACCGGCGAACTGAAGCATCACGACGTGCTTCACGCGCAGGCCCGTGACTGCGCGGTCCTGGTCGCCGGTCACACCAACACCGAACGAGGATGGCTGAAGCGACTTCGAAAGCGGCTTCGAGCCGGGCTCGACGCCGAGGTCTTCCTCAGCCGGGTCGACTCGGACCCGCTCCGACCCGCCTGATCAATCGACTTCGGAGGGCAGGTGTTCCGCGAGCCTCGCGGCCCGGTCCGCGCGATTCGTTCCGAACCAGAGCCAGTGCCCCGCCGCGACCAGGTCGTCGACGATCACGAGGATCGCGGGCAGGACGAGCAGCGTCAGGAACGTGGAACTCATCAGGCCGAAGGTGATCGAGATCGCCATGGGGATCAGGAACCGGGCCTGGAAACTCTGCTCGAGCATGAGCGGGGTGAGGCCCAGCACCGTGGTCACCGTGGTCAGCAGGATCGGCCGGAGCCGACGACGGCCCGCATCGACGAGGGCGTCTCCGAGCGGCATGCCGGCTTCCATGTTCTTGTTGAGGAACTCGACGAGGATGAGCGAGTTGTTGACCACGATTCCCGCAAGCGCGACGACGCCGATGATGCTGAGGAAGGTGATCTCGAACCCGAGGATCCAGTGGCCCCAGACCACGCCGATCAGGGCGAACGGAATCGCCAGCATCACCGCGAAGGGCTGGATGAAGCTCGCGAAGAGCCAGGCGAGAATGACGTAGATCATCAGGCTCGCCGCGAGCATCGCGATGGGAAGCGTGGCGAAGGCATCGATGACGTCCTGCTGCCGACCACCGCTCTCGATCAGCACGCCTCCGTGGCGTCGGCGCAGTTCCTCGAGGGCGGGCGTCATGGCCGCGACCACCTGTTCCGGATTCGTCTGGGAGTCGACGTCCGCGGTGACGCTGACCGCCCGCCGCCGGTCGATTCGTCGAATCGTCGACAGGCCGTCCGCCTCTTCGATCCGGGCGATCTCCGCCAGCGGAATCGAACGGCCGTCGGGCGTGGTAATCCACATCCCCTCGACCGAACCGAGTTCGCGGCGGGACGCGTCGTCGAAGGACACCCGGACGTCGATGTCCTCACGCAGTTCGCTGTAGACGTGCGCATCGATTCCGTAGATCGCGCCACGGACCTGCTGGGCGACGCCCGCCACGGTGACGCCGAGCGAGGCCGCCCCGGGCAGGAGCGAGATCCGCAGTTCGCGCTGGGCCACCGAATCGTCCGAGGCGATGTCGAAGACGCCCTCATAGGTGGCGAAGAGCGCCTTGACGTCCGCGACCGCGGCGTCGATCGCGACGTCGTCGTTTCCGGAGATCTCGAACGTGATGTCGGATCCACCGGGACCACCGTCGATCTCCCGCCAGGAGACCTGCTCCGCCTCGGAGAGATCCCCCGACTCGCGGCGGATCGCGTCGATGATCTCGGGGCTGGCTCGATCACGGCGTTCGATCGGGGACAGCTCGAAGAAGATCTGTGCGATCGCACTCGACCCCGGATTCTCGAGTCCGGTGTTGACGTCGAAACTCGACCCGATCGCGAGGCTGGTGTAGTCGACCTCCGGCTGGGACCGGGCCGCCTCCTCGATGCGCGAGGCGATGCGCCGGGTCTCGGCGAGCTCGGTGCCGGGCGGCATCCGGACGTCCACCACCACGTTCTCGGTGTCCTCGGTCGGAAGGAACACGAAGGGCACGCGACCACCCGCGTACATGCCGTAGGAGATCGCGAGCAGGGAGAGGGCGATGGAGGCCGCGATCCAGCGGTACCGGACGCTTCGCTGCGCCAGCCGGCCGTAGATCTCGGTGGCCGGGAAGACGATCCGACGATCCCGCCAGGCCGCGAAGCGATCCGCGAGTCCGAAGATCCCTCCACCCCGGCTCTGGATCATCCCGCGAAGGGCGTG
>JAACEA010000412.1 GCA_009936695.1 Planctomycetia bacterium | reverse complement strand
GAACCGTCGGATCACCGACGACCTGGGCCGAGGAGTCCAGCGTCTTGATGAGCTGTTCGGCGACCGGCATCACCACCTCGGGCGCCGAGATGATCACGGTGTTGGTCTTTCGATCGGCGGTGACCGTGAGCAACCGGTCGATCTCGCGGTCGGGCTGGCCCGAGGTCTCGATCATCCGGGCGACGAGGATCTCGCGAAGCATCGGAACCACGGAGTCGGCGCGGGCCTGGACGAGTCGGAAGGTCCGAAGCGTCGTGGTCGGCACGACCGGACCGGACTCCAGCGAATCGACCACCTGACCGACGCGATCGAAGATCGCCGTGGGCCCGGAGACGAGCAGCGTATCGCTCGCGGAATCGATGCTGATCGAGATGGAACCCGCGAGGCCGCGATCACCACCACCCAGATGTCCACCGTCGGCGAGCTCCCGCAGCGTGCGAGCGGCCGCCTCGAGTTCCACGGTCGGAAGCTTCCAGGTGCGGATCTCCGTCTCGTCGACGATCTGGGTCTGGTCGAGCTGCTGCACGAGCTTCTCGAATCCGGCCATCCGCTGGATGGGGGCGTCGACGATCAGCGCGTTCATCTGCGGATTCGCCCGCACCACGACTTCACGAGCCTGTTGAAGATCCGGCCGGGGACGGCCCCGGCTGTCGCGGGGCATCGGCGGCTCCGGGTACATCTGATCGATGGTCTTCGCGAGATCCTCGGCGAGAGCGACCCGGAGCGGGAAGATCCGGATCTCGCGGCCTTCCGCATCGAGGCGGTCCGCGTCGTTGAGATCCGTGACGATGGCGCGGATCTCCTCGAGGAGATCCGGATGGGCGGCGACGATCAGGGCATTGGTCGCGACGTCGGCGCTGATCCGCACCGGCTTCTCGGCCTTCTCCTCGTTCGAGCGCCGCTCGTAGGTCTGGCCGAGCGCGTTGGCGAGGTTGACCGCGTCCGCGGTCCGGACCTGCAGGATCCGGATCGGCGGCAGCGCCTCGTCCGCGGTGTCGATGGTGTCGACGATCTGTCGGATGATCTCGTGCTCGCGGGGTTCCGCGGCCACCAGGATCGCGTTGACCTGCGGCAGCGCCTCGATGACCGGGGCCGGCCCACCGAGCGTCGCCATCGCCAGCTCGTTTCCGAGCAGTTCGACGATCATCGTGGCGATCTCCGTCGCCTCGCCGTGGCGAAGGGAGATCAGCCGGATGTCCGGAGGACTCGCCTGCGCGGATTCGAGCTGGGCCACGATCTGGGTGAAGCGGTTGAGGGAGGCGTCCTCTCCGACCGCGAGGATCGTGCCGTTGACCGCATCGACCTCGACCTCGACGCCGGTGAAGTCGGGATCGCCCTCGGTCTGTTCCTCGAAGAGGCGGGTCGCCCGCCCGGAGATCTCCGTGACGTCGCCGGTGGTGATCTCGATCACGCGAAGGGCTCGCGTGACCGGCACCGCTTCGAGGTCGGCGAGGATCTCGTCGACCTTCGCGAACGTGAAGTCGTCACCGGCGACGATGAGCGTGCGACTGCGGGGTTCGAACTGGACGGTGACCTCGACGGCCTTCTCGCCGTTCGTGCCCGGGCGACTCAGGACACCCTGTCGGGCGAGGTTCTGCAGGGTGCTCGCGATCTCCGATCCCTCGCCCCGGTCGATGTTCCACGTCTTCAGCGTGGCCTGCGGCGGAAGTTCGATGCGATCAAGCTGCTGCACGAGCTGCTCGAAGCTCGAGCGACGCCCGCTCGGCGCTTCGATGATCAGCGTGTTGGTCCCCGCGTCCGCGCTGACGAAGACCTCCCGAGGCTGCCGCAGGTGCGGCAGTGGTCGGCCGCGACTGTCCAGCGGCATCGGAGGTTCGGGATACAGGGTTCCGAGCGCCTTCGCGAGATCCACCGCCCGGGCGAGCCGGAGCGGGAAGATCATGGTCTCGCGTTCCGCCTCGGTCTCGGTGTTGCGGTTCAGGGACTCGACGAATTCCTTCATCTCGACGAAGACCGCCTCGTGCGCAGTCACCACCAGGGTGTTCGTCGCCGCGTCGGCTTCGATCCGCACCGGCTGCTCCCGACGGATGTCGTTGGGCCGGGCGTCGTATCGAGTCGTCAGGAGTCGGGCGATCTGGACCGCGTCGCTGCCCGAGAGCTGGAGCATCCGCAACGGCGGCATGTCCGACGGTTCGAAGACGTCGAGCGCCCGCACGAATTCCTCGATGGTGCGGACCTGGGCGG
>JAACEA010000411.1 GCA_009936695.1 Planctomycetia bacterium | reverse complement strand
TTCGTTGTCGCGCAAACGACGGCACCGTCGAGCACCAGTGGCTCTGCGGCCACACCCGGATCTCCCGTCGAATGGTGATGCCGCACGGCCACGAGGCGACCATCGTGGAGTACCGGGTCGAGGCGACCGACCGTCCGATTCGACTCGCGGTCAAGGTCGTCGGCGGCAACCGGCTTGCCGACCTGCTCGCGCCCGGGGCTTCCTGGGCGGCCCGCACGCTCGAACTTGAAGACACCGCGCTCCGACTTCGATTGCCCGAGAACAGGCACGGCGGAAGCGAACTCGACGTCTCGATCCGGGTCGCCGGCGGCCGACTCGCGCCGGGCGACGACTGGTATCGCGGCTACCACCTCCAGACGGAGACTCGGCGGGGCTACGACGACGTCGACGACCATCTGTTGCTCGCCGAAGCGACCGCCGACCTCGCCGCAGGCGACGTGCTGCGGATCGAGCTCGCGGCGGGCGACGACGCCGGATTCGACTTCCGCGATCGCGATCCGTTCGCGGAGGAGACGGCGCGTCGTCGCGCACTGATCGAGCTCGCGCGGACCGGGCTCGACGCCGAACCGCCCCCGATCCACGAGACCCTGGTCGCCGCCGCCGACCGCTTCGTGGTCGATCGCCCCACCCGGGACGGGCAGGGCAAGTCGATCATCGCGGGCTATCCGTGGTTCGCCGACTGGGGCCGGGACACCATGATCTCGATTCCCGGAATCTGCCTCGCGACCGGCCGGGCGGAGATCGCCCGGGAGATCCTCGCCACCTTCGCGAGATTCGTCGACGGCGGAATGATCCCGAACCGTTTCCCCGGTCTCGGTCTTCCGCCCGAATACAACACCGCCGATGCGGCCCTGCTGTTCATCGAAGCCGTGGGCCGGACCTGGATCGCCTCGGGCGACGAGGGCGAGTCGACGGCGAACGCCTTCCTTCGCAGCCTCCTTCCAAGCGTCGACGAGATTCTCGACGCCCATCGCGCCGGGACCCGGCACGGCATCCGCATCGACCCTGCGGACGGCCTGCTCGACCAGGGCGAGGAGGGTCTGCAGCTCACCTGGATGGATGCCCGGATCGACGGCACGGTGGTGACGCCCCGGGCCGGCAAGGCGGTGGAACTCAACGCCCTGCTCCATTCCGCATGGCGATGGCGTGCCCGCTTCGCGGCGGCCTTCGGCGAGGACGGCACCCGGTTCACCGGCGCGGCCGACCAGGTCCGGGCCTCCTTCGACCGCTTCTGGATGCCCGACCACGGTTATCTCGCCGACGTGGTCGACGGTCCGCACGGACTCGACGGCTCCCTTCGTCCGAACCAGCTCTTCGCGACCGGCTGCGTCCACCCCCCGGTGACCGGAGATCGCGCCGCAAGCGTGCTCGAGACCTGTGATCGCGTGCTGCGGATTCCCACCGGGCTCCGGACCCTCGATCCCGCGGATCCGAGATACCAGCCCCGATACGAAGGCGATCAAGCGGCCCGCGATGCGGCGTATCACATGGGATCGAGCTGGCCGTGGCTGCTCGGTCCCTTCGTGCGGTCGCACCTGCGGGTCCATCGTGATCCCGATGCATTGCACGAGATTCTCTCGGGCATCGTCGACGAGTCCTCACGTCGCGTGATGGGCGGCATCGCCGAGGTGCACAGCGGCGATGCGCCGCACCGCGCCGGTGGATGCCTCAGCCAGGCCTGGAGCGTCGGCGAGATTCTCGCCGCACTCCGACTCCTGATCGACCACCGCCGCGGCGTCGATTCCGATGCGTTCGCGTGACTCCAGCCCGAAAGCCCCCATGACCACGCCTCCCGTCGAACACACCGCCGCCCCGCACGCACCGACCGCCGAGGATGCCCGACTCGCCGACGCCGACGACATGGAATCGCCGTGGCGCCGCTGGGGCCCCTGGCTGAGCGAGCGCCAGTGGGGCACGGTGCGCGAGGACTATTCGCCGGACGGCGACGCCTGGGACTCCTTCTCGCATGACGCGGCCCGGAGTCGCGCGTATCGCTGGGGTGAGGACGGCCTCGCGGGCTTCTGCGATCGATCCCAGCGGATCTGCCTCGGGCTCGCCCTCTGGAACGGTCGTGATCCCATCCTGAAGGAACGACTCTTCGGGTTGACCAACGGCCAGGGCAATCACGGCGAGGACGTGAAGGAGCAGTACTTCTTTCTCGACGCCACGCCCACCGCCTCGTATCTCCGGATGCTCTATCGATATCCGCAGGCCGCGTTCCCCTACGAGGATCTCGTCGAGACCAATGCCGCGCGGGGCGTCGAAGATCGCGAGTACGAACTCGTCGACACCGGCGTCTTCGACGAGAACCGGTTCTTCGACGTCCAGGTCGAATACGCCAAGGCCGACGCCGAGGACATCCTGCTCCGAGTCGAGGTCACCAACCACGGCCCGGAGCCGTCGACCCTGCATCTCGTTCCGCAGGCGTGGTTCCGAAACACCTGGTCGTGGGGAGCGGACGCCGAACGCCCGACCATGAAGACGGGCGAGGACGGGTCGATCGACGTCGTCCACCCGGAGGTCGGCTCGTACCGCCTCGAATTCACCGAGGACGCGACGCCGCTCTTCTGCGAGAACGAGACGAACTTCCCGAAGGTCTTCGGCTCGAAGGCGATCTGTCCGCACCCGAAGGACGCGATCCACGACGCGATCGTCGATGGTCGCCCGGAGGCGGTGAATCCCGAGGGACACGGGACGAAGGTCGGGCTGCACCATGTGCTGGAGGTACCCGCGAACGGCACCGCCACGGTCCGGATCCGTCTCGCGCCGGTGGAGGCGACGCCAGGACTCGCGGACGTCGACGAGACCATCGATCGTCGACGCGCCGAATGCGACGCGTTCCACCTCCCGCACGAGGAGAAGTGCGAATCCGACGACGCCCGGGGGATCCTCCGCCAGGCGCACGCCGGCATGATCTGGGGCTGCCAGTTCTACAACTACGACGTCCGTCGCTGGCTCGAGGGCGATCCCGGACAACCGCCGCCGCCGCGTGGTCACAAGAACGGACGCAATCACGAGTGGACGCACATCGCCAACCATGACGTGCTCTCGATGCCGGATGCGTGGGAGTATCCCTGGTACGCGACCTGGGACAGCGCGTTCCAGGCGGTGACGTTCGCCGCGATCGATCCCGCCTTCGCGAAGCGACAACTGCTGCTCTTCGTCGACGACCGCTACATGCATCCCAACGGCGAACTGCCCGCCTACGAGTGGGCGTTCGGGGATGTGAATCCGCCGGTGCATGCGTGGGCGGCATGGCGAACCTTCCAGATCGAGCGACACGCGAAGGGCGGCGACGGCGATCTCGACTTCCTCAAGCGGATCTTCCATCGCCTGCTCCTGAACTTCGCGTGGTGGGTGAACCGCAAGGACGCCGAAGGCCACAACATCTTCGACGGTGGATTCCTCGGTCTCGACAACATCGGCGCGTTCGACCGGAGCGCTCCCCTTCCCGACGGCTGGCGGCTGCAGCAGGCGGACGCGACCAGCTGGGTCGCCGCCTTCGCCCTGAAGATGATGCGGATCGCCCTCGAACTCGCGCTCCACGACCCGGTCTACCAGGACCTCGCCGGCAAGTTCTTCCTCCACTTCCTGGAGATCGCCCGGGCCATGACCTCGGTCGCCGACTCCGGCACCGGGCTCTGGGACGAGGACGACAAGTTCTACTTCGACACCCTCGTCGATCCCGAGGGGAAACCCCACCCCCTGCGCATCTTCTCGCTGGTGGGCCTGATCCCGCTCATCGCGGTCGAGACCATCGAGCCCGAGATCCTCGAACGCCTTCCGGAGTTCGGCGCCACCGTCGAACGGACGCTCTCCGAGAATCCCGAGATGGCGTCGCTGGTGAGTCGCTGGTCGGTACCCGGTCGCGGCGATCGCCGCCTCCTCTCGCTCCTCCGAGGTCACCGCATGAAGTGCCTGTTCCGCGTCGCGTTCGACGAGGACCGGATGCTCGCGCCGAACGGCATTCGATCGGTGAGTCGCGAGCATCTCGAGGAACCGTTCCGCATGGAGCTCGCCGGCCGGCAGCTTCAGGTCGACTATGAGCCGGCCGAGAGCCGGACGCCGCTCTTCGGCGGAAACTCCAACTGGCGAGGCCCGGTCTGGTTCCCGTTGAACGTCCTGCTGCTCGAAGCGATGCTGAAGTTCCATCACTACTACGGCGACGACTTCAAGATCGAGTTCCCGAGCGGTGGCGAGACCACGAACATCGCCGCCGCCGCGCAGCGTGTTCGGAGACGACTGGTCGACCTCTTCCTCCGAGACGCCGGCGGCCACCGTCCGCTCTTCGGGGAGGACCCTCGATTCACCGATCCGACCTGGAACGGACACCTTCCATTCCACGAGTACTTCTGCGGGGAGACCGGACGAGGCTGCGGCGCGATGCACCAGACCGGATGGACGGGGCTCGTCGCTCGGCTGCTCGACCCCGAAAGTCTTCAGGAAGTCCGTTCCGACCTCCTGGACTGAACGTTCGTTGGTCCGAAAACTCCTCGAAGCGACGAACCACCACCTCTTCAGGACCGTATGGGCGTGGTCGAGGTCTCACCTCGTCGACAGGGACCCGCCTTCCGGGGGTCCTTCAAGGATGGTGATCGCATGCCCCCCACCGGCATGTGATGACCGACGGGTCCACCACTCCGACTGCCTGCGGAGTGGTGGCCCACTCCTTGATATCGACACGGAAACGCCGAAACGTCCGCCCGGCGGTCGCCACCGCCCCGTTCAAGGCCGAACCCCCATCGGACCGGGGTGAGCGGTTGAACGCGCCGGGCTCGATGCCTTCGAGGGCCTCCCGGACGCCCCCGACCCACCGGCCCCCTGCATGACGGCCTCACCCCGTGACGCGTCCGGGATCGCTTTCCCTCGAACCCCGGGCTCGCACGAAAAAGCACCGGCGAATTGATCGAAGACTGCTGGCGGTTCACTCGACGAGACCCGATGATGCCGCGCCGCGATCGTCGTTCACATCGAACCCCGAGAGGTCGGCGATCAGGAGCACGCGTAATGCGAGGTTGCATCCTCTACAAACGATCCGGTTCCCAGATTCCGCCGGAGGCCTACGAGATCCGGCGTCTCCTCGAGGAGGCGGCCGGACTTGGAATCGACCTGACCGTCTCTGCGCCCGAGCAGTTCGATCTCGTGGTCACCCGCGACGACCGGAAGAGCGTTCGGATCGACGGCGAGGTTCGCCCCCTGCCGGACTTCCTCCTGCCGCGAATGGGCAGCGGGACCACGTACTTCGCGCTGGCCGTCATGCGGCACCTCGAGCGTCTCGGGGTGCAGCCACTGAACTCCTCGGAGTCGATCGAGATCGTCAAGGACAAACTCTGGTCGATTCAGGTGCTTGCCGCGAGCCAGTTGCCGATCGCCAAGACGATCCTCGTGAAGCAACCTTTCGATGCGGAGCTCGCGAAGACCTACCTCGGCTTCCCGCTGGTGGTGAAGGCCCTCTCCGGTTCGCACGGCCGCGGGGTCTTTCTCTGCGAGGACGAGCAGCGACTCGACGACATCATGGGCCTGGTCGCCTCCACCGGAAACGTCAACCTCATCCTGCAGGAGTACATCGAGACGAGCCGAGGACGGGACCTCCGTGTCATCACCGTCGGCGGACGAGCGATCGGAGCGATGCTGCGGCAGTCGACCGACGGTTCCTTCAAGGCCAACATCTCGCGCGGGGGATTCGGCGAGCCCTTCCCGCTCACGCCCGAGATCGAGTGGCTCGCCACGGAAGCGGCGCGGGTGGTCGGGCTCGACATCGCCGGCATCGATCTCCTCTTCGACGGCGATCACTTCCGCATCTGCGAGGCGAACAGCTCACCGGGCTTCGAGGGATTCGAGCCCGCGACCGGAATCAACGTCGCGCGACAGATCCTCGAGTTCGCCGCGGTTCGACTCGGCCGCATCGACGCGATCGCGGGCTCGAAGCGGACGAGCATCGCGGACCAGCCCGGGTAGGCGTTGCAATCGAGGGGAAGGGCGGATCAGGGATGATCCGCCCGGAGCCGCGGCGGTTCGATTCATGCGGATCACCTTGCGAAAACGACCCCCGTGGTGCGGTTACGATGCCCACGGACGCGACACCGCGTACATTGCTCACCGGGTGAGGTGGCGGAGCGGTTGAACGCACCGGTCTTGAAAACCGGCGTGGCCTTCGGGTCACCGTGGGTTCGAATCCCACCCTCACCGTTGAATGCATCGATCGGCCTGAGGAACGACAGGTCGAGGAGAGAGGAATCGCTGCTGCATGCCGGATATCAAGCTGTCGCCAGAAACCCCGTCGGCCCGAGGCTTCTTCACGATCGCGGGCCAGCAGTTCCTCGGGATCGCCCTCGGCATCGGTGTCTGGATCATGCTCGCACGCATGCTTCCCATTTCGGAGTTCGGCGAGTTCACGGCCGCGTTCGGCCTTGCGATGCTCGGCGGGGCCTTCGCGAATCTTGGACTCCCCCAGTACGTCATGATGCCGTTCCGCTAGGCGATCAGCAGTGGCGACTTCAACATCGCCCGCGGAATCCGACGCGTGATGCCCTGGCTGCTGATCGGTTCGGGCTGCATCGCCTAGGGCGTCATCATCGGTGTGAAGGAAGTGCTCGGAACGGACTGCTCGCCACGCGAGCAGAGCGTCACGACCTTGCTCGCCCTGCTGCCGCTCACGGTCCTGATGCGGTATCTCGCCGCGACGGCGCAGGCCCACGGTGCACCGGGGCGGGCGATGTTCCTGACCGGACCCGGTCAGTTCCTGCTCATCGCCCTCGGCCTCTGGCGAGCCTGGAGTCGAAAGGGGGAGGAAGTCTGCATCCTCGATGTCGCGACCGGTTGGGTGGCCGCGTCGCTCCTGATCTGCATCGCGCTCTGGTATCTGAACCTGCTGGTGGAGGACGAAGCCTTCAAACGCGGCAAGAGGACGGTTCCGTGGCGAAAGATGGTTCGCGGTTCCTTCCCGTTCTTCCTGAGCGGCCTCGGCGGCATGCTGCTCGTCCAGGCACCGTTCCCGATCCTCGGCTGGATCTGTGACGAAGGGAGGCAGGCTGCGATCTTCGCCGCTGCGGATCGGCTCGCCAAGATGCTCATGGTCGCGTATTTCGCGGGAACCGCGTTGTTTCTTCCCCTTCTCGCAGATGCGATCCAGTCGGGGAATCAGGAGTACTACCGCCGACTGATCCGGCGTTGGTTCTCCCTCGTCGGCGGGTCCGGCCTTCTGATCTTCGGCATCCTCGCGGTCTTCGGCCCTTCACTTCTCGGGCTCTACGGCGACGCCTATCAGGCGTCCTATCCCATCCTGCTGGTGGCCGGGACCTCGTGGTTGTTCACGGTGGCGACCGGCATCTTCCTGAGGGTGCTTCAATACGGTGGAGCAGGCATGGCGTCGACGCTGATCTGCGTGGCCGCTTCGCTGGTCGGGGTCGCGGGCATGATCGGGCTCGGTTTGATCTGGGGGGCGATGGGCGTCGCGATCGCCCAAGCGGTCGCCTTCGTCGGGATGTATCTGATGCTGACCTTGAAGGCCAGGACCCTGATCCAGCCCGAGGCTGGCTGACGTCGACCGGACATCGAAGAACACCGCCCCGGACGATCAACGTCGTCCGGGGCGGTTCTTCGATAGGGGATCTTCCGTTCGGACCGACTCCCGGGACCGCGGCGCGATCGCCGCGTCATCGACACCTCGACGCCCGACGCGCAACGGCGATCAGACGGCCGCAGGAACAACCGCTTCCCAGCCCTCGCCGGCGTGGACCAGACGGCCGTTCTCGAGCAACATGACGAATTCGCCACCGCCTTCGGTCTCCGTCGCGATCAGGAAGGTCGATTCCTCGCAACCGCCCGCGACCGCGGCCGCCGATTCGCAGTGGACCACCGCCGCGGAAAGGCTGCGGTACACCCCGGCCAGCGACCAGTCATTGTCCGAACCCTGCTTCTGCACCCGATAGGTCATGGTGATCATCCCTTGATTTTCTGGAAGGCGAACGACGCGACACACGCCGACGCGAACGGTACGTCACGCAGGCCCGCGGGTTGATGGGGCGTCCTCCCACTCTTCGCGTTCATCGATGGGGCGTCGTCGATGTCCCGGCCCGACCGCCCACGGGGGTCAGTCGATGCGGACCACGAGGATCGTGCAGTCGTCGTCGAGTGGCTGCCCGTCCGCGAACCGGTGGACGAAGTCGAACAGCTCGGCGACCTGCGTCTCCGCGGATCGCGCCCGGCCGGCGACCGCCGCCTCGAGCAGTCGCTCGAGGCCCAGCATCTCGCCCGCGGGATTCCGGCATTCCCACGCACCGTCGCTCGCGACGAGCAGCACGTCGCCGGTACCGACCGAAAGCGTGGTGGATCGATAGCTGGAAGGCTGGATTCCCAGCGGGATGCCACCGGCCTTGATCTCTTCGAATCGATCCTGGTCGGACCGCAGCAGGAAGCCGGGGTGGCCGGCCGAAGCCACTTCCAGCGACCCGCCGGCACGATCGAGGATCGCGGCGAAGAGCACCATGAAGAGTCCGGCCGAGGACTCGAGGCACAGACGATCATTCGCCAGTTCGATCGCGGCCGCGAGGTCGGATTCGGTCATGATCGACGCCCTGACGTAGGCCCGGGCCGTCGCCACGAAGAGCGCCGAGGGCATGCCGTGCCCGGTGGCATCGCCGAGACCCACGGCGATCCGATCGTCCGCCAGCCTGCCGTAGTCGAAGTAGTCGCCGCCGGTCTGATCACTGGGAATGACCCGGCCCGCGATCGACACCCCGGCGTCGTTCAGGGGTTCGGCGGGAAGCAGCGACTCCTGCACGACTCTCGCCGAATCGAGCGACGCCTGGGTCCGGGCGAGTTCGTCGAGACGCGGGAACGCCTCGTCGAGCGCTCCGCCGAGCATCGCGAGCTCGTCCTTGCCGCCGAGACCGACTCGTGCGGACCGATCGCCTTCCGCCGCCCGCGACACCACGCCGGCGATTCGCCGGACCGGCCGGAGGACGACCCACCAGGTCCCGAAGAGCACGATGCCGATGGCGGTCAATGCGATTCCGATCACCACGCCGGCGCGGGCAAGCACCAACCGGTCCGCATACGCCGTCATCGCGAGCTGAGAACGACCCGAGACCAGCACCCAGCCCGGTTCCTCGATCGGCGAGAAGGCCACCATCCGAACGCCGTCCGCGTCGGCACTCGTCGCGATCTCCTCGACGAAGGACTCCCCGACCGCGGCCCGTGCGATCAGATCCTCGAACCGCACCGCACGATCCGGCCCGTCGACCTGTCGCGCTCGAACCACGAAATCGCCGACCGATCCCTCTTCGAACTCCGGCCCGGCCCCGGGTGAGCTCGCGACGACCCTGCCGTCCAAATCGACGATCGCCCAATCCTCGCAGTCGAGTTCCCGTTGCTCGATCATCCGTTCGAACGCATCGACTTCGACGTCGACGAACACCCCACCGATGAATCGGCCCCCCGACATGACCGGGGCGAGATAGGCGATCATCCGCGTCGGCACCCCGCTCCGGTCGATCTCGATCTGATCCCAGAAGCGCTCCGCGGACTCCTTCAACTGCACGTATCGAGGCAGGCTCGCGATGTCGTATCGCGCGGTCAGGTCGACCTCTTCGATCCCGCCCAGCGATCGCTCGGCGTAGCCGAAGAAGACGCCCTTTCGCTCCGGCCCGGGCGACGCCTCCCAGGCGATCCCGAAGCCGAACAGGATCGGATCCTGCGCCACGATTCCATGGGCCAGCCCGAACAGTTCGTCCCGCGTCCAATCCTTGACGTCGGCGACCGAGATCGAGGCGGTATCGGCGACCTGGGCCATTCGCCGACACTGGCCGTCGATGACGGTGGCGACGTTTCGGGCGGAACGTCGCATCCGGTCGGCACCGTCCTTGATGAGGCGGGAACGCGTATCCAGCAGGTCGGCACGGATCGCAATGGCCAGCAGGAGTGCCAGCGGGACGATGATCGCGATGGAGACCTTTCCGCGGAGTTTCATCGAGGTCGGGTGCCGTGGGGTGAATCCGGGCCAGCCAGAGTGGCGAAATCCCCGGCATCGTCCGGGGACCCTGAATCCTCAAAATCGTACCTCCTTACGGCCCGAGAGGCCGTGCATCCACGGAAGCAGAATCAATGTTCCTCACCGCACTCATCGCGTCCACCACGCTCCTTTCGCCGCCCTGCCAGTCGACCTGCCCGATGGAGATGTCGGAAACGCTCGCGGGTGCCCGCTCAAGCGCTCCGAACGACATCGTCGCCGTGGCCTCGAGTGCCGGCGACTTCAACACCCTGATCGCCGCGGCCAAGGCCGCCGGCCTGGTCGGCGTGCTCCAGAGCGACGGCCCCCTCACCGTCTTCGCCCCGACCGATGCCGCGTTCGCGAAGCTGCCCAAGGGCACCGTCGAGACGCTGCTGAAGCCTGAGAACAAGAAGGCCCTCGTCGAGATTCTCACCTACCACGTCGTCCCCGGGAAGTTCGAGGCCGCCGACGTCCTCAAGAAGAAGACCCTCGACACCGCGAACGGCGAGCGTGCCAAGATCGCGATGAAGAACGGCAAGCCCACGATCGCCGGCGCGAACATCGTCGCCACCGACATCGAAGCCTCCAACGGCATCGTTCACGTCATCGACGCGGTCATGATTCCCGAGCAGCGTGACATCGTCGACGTCGCGGTCTCCACCGGCAAGTTCAAGACCCTCGCCGCCGCCCTCGGCGCCGCGGACCTCGTGAGCACGCTGAAGGGCAAGGGCCCCTTCACCGTGCTCGCCCCGAACGACGCCGCCTTCGCCAAGCTCCCGGCGGGCACCGTCGAGATGCTCCTGCTTCCCGAGAACAAGGGCAAGCTTAAGGAAATCCTGCTCGCCCACGTCGTCCCCGGCCGCGTCTATTCCGACCAGGTCGTCAAGCTCAAGATGGCGCCCACCGCCGGCGGCTTCAAGGCCCCCATCTCCGTCAAGGACGGCAAGGTCTCGATCGGTGGAGCGAACGTCATCGCGACCGACATCGAGGCGTCGAACGGCGTGATCCACGTCATCGACTCCGTCATCGTCCCCGTGATCGAGATCGACTGATCGCCAGTCGCACCGAAAGGTGGTCGGTATGACCGGTTTCACACTCAACTACGGGAGTCGGGCGCATCACGCGCCCGACTCCCCTTCCCACTCCGCTACACTTCAGCGTCCGACCGCGCGTACTCGAAGGTCGGCGAAAACAGGAGTGACCGTGGAAACGATCGAAGAACCCATTCTCGAGCGCGTGGCCCGAAACGAACCCGGTGCGGTGGACGAGATGATGAGTCGCTTCGGCGGCCTCGTCTGGTCGCTCGCCCGGAGATCCTGCCCCACCTCGGCGGAAGCCGAGGATGCGGTCCAGGAGATCTTCGTGGAGATCTGGCGGACCGCATCGAGGTTCGACGCCTCGATCGCGGGCGAAGCCACCTTCGTCGCGATGATCACCCGGCGCAGACTGATCGACCGGACCCGCCGGCGTTCCCGTCGGCCGGAATCCGTGGCGTTGACCGAATCCTCACCGGCGCCGGAACCGAACAATGACGGCCTCGAGGTCGCGGAGGAAGCCGGTGTCGCTTCCGAGGCCTTCGAGAAACTTCGCCCTGAGCAGCAGAAGGTGCTCCGCCTGGCGATCCATCACGGACGCTCCCACGAACAGATCGCAGCCACCACCGGCATGCCTCTGGGGACCGTCAAGACTCACGCGAGACGAGGGCTCATACGCCTCCGTCAACTCCTTGAAGGCAGCGGCCTTCAGGGTCTCGGCGCGGCCGGCACGCTGGGAGGTGCATCATGAACGACTTCAACAACGACAATCTCAACGGCGAAGACGTGGACCATCTCGAGCTTCCGCCCGAAGAACTCTTCGACCTGCTTTCCGATCGCGCCCTCTTCGGGCTCGACGACTCGGAGTCCGAGCGGCTCGAAGGCCTTCTTCGCTCGAACTCGTGGGTTCGTGCGGACTGCCTCGAGGAAGCCGCCGCCGAACTGGCCACGGCCTTCGAAGGCGTCGAGCCGATGCCGGCCGACGTCGCCGACCGGGTGCGAAACGGCGTGCACGACGAGATCGCGGATGCGATTCCGGGACCGCTCGCCTTCCCCGCCCCGGATGAGGTTCCCGCCGTCTCCGGTCCTTCCACGGGCTGGCTCGGCTGGGTCGCCGCGGCTGCGGCGATCGCGCTGGCCGTCATCGCCTGGCAGCCCGAGGTTCCCGGTGTCCGCAACTCCTCCCAGCTCGTCTCTTGGGTGGACAACCACCCCGATGCGGTCCGCTGGGACTGGGCCCCCGGGCTCGTGAATCCCGCCGAGGGCGTCACCGGCTACGTGACCTTCAGTCCGGAGTCGCAGGAAGGCTACATGCTGATCAAGGGGCTCGAACCCAACGATCCGAGGATCCAGCAGTACCAGCTCTGGATCTGGGACAAGGAGCGAGAGCCCGATCCGGCGAATCCCGCGCCGCTGGCCGCCGATGTCCATCCCGTCGACGGAGGCGTCTTCGACGTCAACGATCGCGGCGAAGTGGTCGTTCCGATCAAGCTTCCACTCCGGGTCGACACGCCCTACCTGTTCGCCGTGACGGTCGAGCGACCGGGCGGCGTGGTCAAGAGCGACAAGAGTTCGGTTCCGCTCATCGCCGGCCCCCCCGCATCGGACGCCTGAACGCCACCGTCTCCGCAACCCGATCCCCCAAGCCCGGTAGCATTCGTGTCTCGCGAATGCCACCGGGCTTTTTCATGACCTCGGCGTCTTTCGCACGAATCTCCATCGACGCCACGTCGCCGACTGGTACGACGACCCTCCGAATCCGAATCGCCAGGATCCCCTTCATGAACATGCTCAGTTCGATCACCGTCTCGCTTCTCATCGGCACCACCGCCTCCGCCCTCCCGGCCACGGAGGACGGCGGAGCGTCGATGTACCGCTTCCCGGACATCTCGAAGAACGAGATCGTCTTCGCCTATGGCAACGACCTGTGGCGGGTCCCGATCGAAGGCGGCACCGCGCTCCCGCTCGCCTCGCCCGACGGCGTCGAGACGATTCCACGGTTCTCGCCGGATGGTGAAGAGGTCGCGTTCGTCGGGAACTACGACGGCAACCGCGACATCTACGTGGTCCCGACCAAGGGCGGAATGCCCCGACGCATCACGCATCATCCGACCGGTGAACGACTCAGCGACTGGACCGCCGACGGCGAACTGCTCTTCAGCGCCCGCGGCATGGGCGGCGTGCCGAGGGCCGAACGGATCTACAAGGTGGGCGGCGAAGGCGGTCTGCCCGAAGCCCTGCCGATGCCCTACGGCGCCAACGCCGCGATCGACCGTACCGGCACCTGGGTCGCGTACACCCCCAACCAGCGGGACGGCCGCACCTGGAAGCGATACCGCGGCGGCATGGCCAGCGACATCTGGCTGGTGAACCTCGAGACCGGCGAGTCTCGTCGCGTGACCGACTGGGAAGGCACCGACACCATGCCCATGGGGCACGGTGACGACCTCTACGACCTCTCGGACGCGGGCGACGAGCATCGCCTGAATCTCTGGCGGTACGACATCGACTCGGGCGATCGGGAACAGCTCACCCGTTTCGCGAACTACGACATCAAGTGGCCCGCGATCGGCCCCGACGACGAGGGCCCCGCTCGCTTCGTCTTCCAGAATGGTGCCGACCTCTACGTCCACGACGCTCGTGACCGCGTGACCACGCCGATCGAGATCGAGATCCCCGGCGCGACCGCCAGCCTCCGTCCGCAGATGGTCGACGCCTCCGACTACATGCAGGGATGGTCGATCTCGCCGTCGGGCAAGCGAGTCGCCGCGACCGCCCGGGGCGACCTCTGGACGCTCCCCGCGAAGAACGGCAGCCCCCGCAACCTCTCCCGGACCTCCGGTGTGGCCGAACGATCCCCTTCCTGGAGCCCGGACGGAAAGTGGATCGCCTACTTCTCCGACGAGCCCGGCGAATACGAGCTCTTCGTGCGACGCAGCGACGGTCGCGACGAACCTCGACGACTCACCGACGACATGGGCGTCTTCAAGAACGCGATCCACTGGGGCCCCGACTCGTCCTTCCTCGTCTACGCCGACAAGACCGGCGACGCCCACCGTGTCGACCTCGAAAGCGGCGAGCGGACCACCTTCGCCCGCTCGGAACGCGGCGTGTTCCCGAAGCCGAGCTTCACCACCGACGGCCGATGGGCCGCCTGGTCGGGCACGGTCGGTGACTCCGGCATGGGCCGGATCCACCTCCACGACTTCGACTCGGGCGAGACCCACGTGGTCACCAGCGGGATGTTCAACGACGGTTCGCCGGCCTTCGACCGTGACGGTGACTGGCTCTACTTCACGAGCGACCGTCGGTTCGCGCCGAGCTACTCCTCGCTCGACGGCACCTGGATCTACGACGACAGCGGCATGCTGGTCGCGGTTCCGCTTCGCGAGGACGTCGACAGCCCGTGGCTCGAGGAGAGCGACGAGCAGGAGTGGAAGGACGAGGACGCCGAAGACGAGGACTCGGAGGATGACGCCGAGTCGGATGACGAGGAGGACGCGGACGACGAATCCGCAGGGCATCCGGACCCCGTGACGGGAACCTGGGAGTGCACCGCGGACATCCCGCAGATGGGTGCGATTCCGATGACCATCATGCTGGTCCTCAACGACGACGATCTGGTGACCGGCACGGTGTCCACCGCGATGTTCGCCGGCGATCTCGTCGGCACCTTCGACCCCGAGTCCAAGGCCCTGACTCTCGTGATGACCATCGAGAACGGTCCCACCGTGGACATCGAGCTGGTGATCGACGGCGAAACGGTCAGTGGCGCCGGCCAGCCCGACGACGGTGCGCCCGGCGCGACGATCAGCGGCACGAGGAACGCCTTCGTCGCTGACGACGGCGAGGAGGAGACCGACGGTGATCAGGACGCCGACGACGCCGAAAAGGTCGAGATCGATCTCGAAGGCTTCGAGGCCAGGGCGATGCCGCTTCCGGTCCGACCCGGCGGATTCCGCAACCTCGCGGTCAACGATCGCGGCCATCTGATGTACGTCCGCCGCGGCCAGAACGGCGGTATCAAGTCGTTCGACATGAGCGACCGCAACCCGAGCGAGAAGTCGGCGGGCTCCGGCGGCAGTTTCCAGATGACCCCGGACGGCAAGAAGATTCTCGTCCCCCAGGGTTCGGGCGCGGTGATCCGCAAGGCGGGCAGCGATGGCGGGGACAAGGTGGTCACCGGCCCGATGCTCGTCTCCATCGAGCCTCGTGCGGAATGGCGGCAGCTCGTCACCGACGCGTGGCGCATCCATCGCGACCACTTCTACGATCCGGGCCTGCACGGCGTCGACTGGGAAGCGGTGCTCGACACCTACCTTCCGCTGGTCGACCAGGCCGCGACCCGCGAAGACGTCGGCCACATCATCGGCGAGATGATCGCCGAGTTGAATGTCGGCCATGCCTACTACTACGGCAACACCGGCGATATCGAGCGTGCCCCCTCGATGAACGTCGGCATGCTCGGCGTCGACTGGGAACCCGCGCCCGCCGAAGGTGATCGGCCCGACGGATACCGCATCGCGCGGGTCCTCGGTGGCGGGGTCTGGGACGTCGACGCCCGCGGCCCGCTGCAGGAACCCGGTCTCGATCTCGGCGAGGGCGACATCGTCCTCGCGGTGAACGGCGTCGACATGGATCTCTCCCGCGACCCCTACGCCCCGTTCGTCGGTACCGCGGGGAGCACCGTGGTGCTCACCGTCGCCGACGACGAATCCGAGACCGGCACCCGGGACGTCGTCGTGAAGACGGTCTCCGGCGAGGGCAATCTCCGATATCGCGACTGGATCGAGAATCGGCGTGCGATGGTCGCGGAGATGAGCGACGGCAAGGTCGGCTACATCTACGTGCCCAACACCGGCCGTGACGGCCAGAGCGACCTGGTCCGGCAGTACCACGGTCAGTCGCACCTTCCCGCGCTGGTCATCGACGAACGCTGGAACGGCGGCGGGCAGATCCCCGACCGGTTCATCGAACTCCTGAACCGTCCGGTCACCAACTACTGGGCGACCCGTGACTCGAAGGACTGGCGCTGGCCGCGAGGCGTGCACGCCGGCCCGAAGGCCATGCTGATCAACGGGCTCGCCGGCTCGGGCGGCGACATGTTCCCCTGGCTCTTCCGTCACAACGATCTCGGTCCCCTGATCGGGACCCGGACCTGGGGCGGCCTGGTGGGCATCTCCGGCAACCCGTCGCTCATCGACGGCGGCTACACCGCGGTGCCGACCTTCGGCTTCTACGAGACGGACGGCACCTGGGGCATCGAGGGCCACGGCGTCGATCCCGACATCGAAGTCATCGACGATCCCGGCCTGATGCTCGACGGCGGTGATCCGCAGCTCGAGACCGCGGTGCAGGTGATGCTCGACGCACTCGCCAACGGCGAAGGCCTGCAGCCGACCGAGCGTCCCGCCGGCCCGAACCGAAGCGGCATGGGCATCACGGAAGAGGACAAGTAGTCGACCCTGTTTCCAACCTGATCCAAAGACCGCGGCCCGACGATTCGATCGTCGGGCCGCGTTTCATTTCTTCGCAAGCCAGGCGGAGCGAGGCCGGTTCGGCTCGTGACGGGGGTCAGCCGCCCATCGCGCCGGCGATGCGGCCCTCGAGGATCTCCATGTCGGTGATCCGGCCGTCGAGGACGTCCCGGCGAATCGCGTCGATGCGGGCGACCAGGATCTCGATCGCGTCGGCGGACGCCGCGGGATCGTAGGGCGGATCGGGGAACTGCACGATCCGCCAACCCACCGGCTGGAGTCGCATCCGGTAGACCTCGGTGCCGATCCGGAGGATGGCGAGATCGCCGCCGCTCGAGAACACCGACGCTCGTTCGATCGCCTCGAACTGCTCGAGATACGCGGAACGAAGCATGATGGTGCCGGCGTTCGCCCCGTAGGCCCCGTACGTTTCGGCCATCGCGTCACGCAGCTCGACCATCTCCCGAGCCGCGTCCTCCCGGGCCTGCAGCAGCCGGCAGAAGTCAGGGAGTCGTTCGCAGTCCGTGGCCGAACGCAGCGCCTCGAGGTAGCGATTGAAGGACTGACCCGCCGCCGCCTTCAAGGACGCGAGCAGGGACTCGGGCGAGGCGGCGTCGATGGTCACCGGGGCGGGCGTCGCGCCGCTGGAGGCGCATCCTCCCACGGTCGCGAGCGTGCCTCCGCCCATGATCAGGGTCGCGGCGAGCAGCGTCGCGCGGACCGAACGATGGAGGGGTGAAAGCGTGCGATCGACGGTCGGCATGGTTCGGTTCCGAGGGATTCGTTCGAGGTGGTGGAACAGATGGTGGAACGGGTGGCCGCGAGCCGGTTGGCTCAGTTGAAGCCACCGTAGTCGTTGAGTTCGTCGCCACCTGCGCCGCTCTGGATCGCGACGACGACCGCGAAGCCCGCGAGGGCGGCGACGCAGCACAGGCGGAGGGTCAGCCCCGCCCACGGCGGGAGTTTGGCGACCCACGGATTCTCGAGCGGCAGGAGCACGATCGGCGCGCCCGCGGCGACCCCCCACACCCACCACGGAAACTCGCCGTAGGTCTGGCGATATCCGGCGACCGGGAACACCACGAGCAGGACGATGGCGGCGAGCAGGCCACCGCGTCCGATCGAAGGTCCGCCCCCGAAACGTGCCGAGAGCGCCGCCACGAGGCTCACGCCGGCGGAGACCGCGGCGAGGAACGTGAGGGTGATCCAGCTGGCGGCGTCCGCGATCGGCGCAAGGGCCGCGAAGGTGATGAAGAGCGCGAGGGGCAGCGTCACGCCCGGCCGGGCTTCGACGACCTTGTCGAGGGCGAGGAAGCCGAGCGCCACCGCGAGGCCCATCGCGATCTGATCCGCGGGACCGGTTCCACTGAACATCGACTTCGCCTCGCCGCCCGCGAGTTCCGCGATCAGCGGCAGGCCGGCGACGATCGCACCCGCGAGGAACGCCACGAGTTCGGTCGCGGGCCACTTTCGGTCACGGTCCGCCGAACCGGTCATCGGCCCGAGGATCGCGAAGACCGCGGCGAGCACCGCGGCGAAGCCGAGCCACTGGGCGCGTTCGGCCGGCGGGAACGGCGGCACGCCGTTCTCCGCGACGAAGGACGCGAAGACGCCCACCGCGAGGGCGAGTCCGAAGCACGCGCTCGAAAGCCATCGCCACTTGCGGAGGGGCGGCAGCAGCCAGCACAGCGCCACGAGGCCCCCGCCGGCGAGCACGGGGAGGATCATCGAGAAGATGACGGTCTTGATCACGGGAATCGGCTCCGGAAGCGGGACGATGCCCGGTTCGTTGGAATCATCTCGTCCAGTCGCCCTCGAGTCCGACCACGAGTCGGACGTCGTCGCCGAGGGCCTTGTTCTTGACGCCCCAGTCCATGCCGTAGTCGGAGCGCTTCACCTCGAAGGTCGCTTCGAATCCGGCCTTCTTCTGGACCGGATTGCCGGCGAGGCCGGTGAACTCGACCTTGGCGGTGACCGGCCTGGTCACGCCGTGCATGGTGAAGTCGCCGGTGATGTCCCAGACGCCGTCGCCCTTCGACTCGCCGCCGGTCGAGACGAAGCGAATCGTCTCGTATTCCTTGGCGTTGAAGAACTGCGGGCCGATGATGGTGCGATCGAGTTTCTCAGTGCCGGAATGCACGCTCTCGACCTGCACGGTCACGTCGAAGGTCGGGACGGTCTTGCCATCCTCGGCGTAGGTCATGGTGCCCTCGACCTGGTCGAACATCCCCCAGAACTGACCGGCCCCGACGTGATGGATTCGGAAGAGCGCCATGCAGTGCACGGGGTCGAGCTTGAATTGGAGCGGAGCCACGGTCGGGTTCGCGGGGGCGGTGGCGGCCGCCGCGACGGGCTGTCCGGTGGCGGTGAAACCGCCGACGAGTCCGGCGCCGCCGAGGGCGGCGGCGGCGATCAGGCAGCGGACGGGACGGATCGAGCTTCGGGTTGAACGTCGGGTTGAACGAGGACGCATGGCGAGACACTCCGAGGACGGTCGGCCTCCGAACGTCGGCGTCGGGCCGGGACGCCGGAGAGCCGGACAGGAAGCCGCATGATAGTGGGCCTCGGCCCGCCCTCGATCGCGACGCTCGGGCCCGCATCCGGCGGGAGCTCGCGACGAGCTCCGCATCGCGGTGGCGTGCCGAAAGCGGGATTCCAGAGGCACGGAATCCGGGTTATCCGGGCCCGCCCCGCCAGTCGGCAGATGACCGCGGTTCACTTCGACCGAGAACTTGTCGACGCGGCGCGGTGAGGTATACTCCCCCTCCGGCCGAGGCCTTTGGCCGGTGACAATCCAAGCGATTGCCAGAATCGCGGGTGTAGCTCAGTGGTAGAGCGTCACGTTGCCAACGTGAATGTCGGGCGTTCGAATCGCCTCACCCGCTTTTACAACGAACACCGCCCTCGGCCGATGCCGGGGGCGGTTGTCGTTTTGGGGTTGGCCGGGCTCTCGAAAGGTACCTCCCCGGCCGACGCCCATGGCCGAGAGCGACGTGCTTCGCGTCGATCGCGGCGAGTACGGCCTGCTTTTTTCGAAGCCGGCGACTAAACAGATGTTTTTGCCTCCCCTGTTCAAACCGAATAACGTCACTTGATCAATTTTGGACCTCGTCCACATTCCCAGCGGAGAAGTCATGAAAGCCATCGCTCTGACCGTGCCGTTCGTCTGCATGGCGGCGTCGAACGTCAATGCACAGGACTACAGCGCCTACCTTCCGACCTGCGAGAAAGGCGTGTCCGCCGAGTATCGGAGCGGATTCCTCAGCTATATCTATCTCTCTCCTCTCGTGGACTTCATGAGCCAGAGGGCGAATCAGGTGACCGCCTGCGATTCGACGACCGAGCGATACCTGACGGATGGCGGTGATGTCCTCGTTCCAGCCGAACAGTACTTCCAGAACCAACTCTTCTACTCCGCGGACATCTCCAGCTGCTTGAATCCGGTGGTCCGACCCAACACCGACAGTCTCTACGTGGTCGGCCAGTTCGATCTTTCCAAGGGCCCGGTCCTGATCACACACCCGCAGATGTACTTCCCGCCCGCCCCCGGAGAATTGCCGCAGGAGGCCTCCTTCTCGCTTCAATTCGTCGACCCTTGGACGAATTCGTTCTTCCACGCCTCGCCCTGGGGCACCGGCCCCACATCGTCCACGGAGGGAAGCGTCGATCCGCTGAATCCCCGGTCGGGTGACTTCAGTGCTCGCGAGTACTTCCTGTACTGGGGAGACGCCGACTACGCAGACGATCTCGAGTCCGACGAGAATATCGATCCATCGTCACTCATCGAAAGCACGTACCAGCTCGCCTGGATGCTGGGACGCATCACGGTTCCATACGACGACCTCGAGAAGACGAGAAACCTGTGTCGACAGCTCACCTCGACGAGCTACGAGTGGGTCCAGGGCCAGGGGCTGGTCGAGATTCCGCTGGCCCTCGCGACCTGGCCGGCCAATCCCTGTCAGCTCCCCGCATGCGTGGACGGCAACCAGGCCTACAAGGTCGACTGCGCGGCCATCCAGGCCCCGGGATTCGACGTCATTGAATATCTGGACATCGCCGCTCAAGCGCTGGTGTACGCACCCATCCCCCCGGATCTCATCGACCAGTACTACGCCCAGCAGCTCAGCGCCATCGGAGTCGATGCGGTCACCCTGGGCCCTTCGAACGCCGGGTTGTCCGCCCAACAGCTCGACGACATCACCGCCGGCTTCAATTGCGCCGTGGACCTGTTCTGTGGCACACCCTCGCTTCCGAATCCGATCGATCCGGCGACGCTCGGCTTCACCATCGATCCCAATCGAAGCGAGTGGATCGTTCCGCCCAAGGACGTCGGCGACTACGGATCGAAGGCCGTGCTCCGCGCCTACATCGCCCAGCTGGGGCTTGCCGCGGACACCCGGACCTACGAGTTCTATCCCACGGCGACGACCTATTCGAACGCGGGCGCCGACGATTCGAATCTGATCTCGGTCACCGGGGGGGACCGGCCCGAGTCCATCGAGTACGTGCTGATCATGGATGCGAGCATCGATCGGTTCTGTTCCGACTGGTCCCTGACGATGTACGTCACGGATTCGTCCGAGTCGGAAGCCCAGATCCTCTGCTCGACCTACAACAGCAGCTGCGACGCGGACGGCAACTTCTGCGTGAAGGCGGTCGGTACCAGTCACCGAACGTGGCTCGGAGAGGAGGGAGCGGTGAAGACCGTGGATGACAACGGTCGGAGCTGCTATCGAGTGCTGATCAGCCCCAATCCCCCGCCGGTCGAGGACACGACACTGAACTGGCTTCCATCTCCGAACGCCCCCGGCCAGGTCTCCGATTCCGAGGACGAGGCGATCTTCCAGGTCACGCTCCGGATCTTCAACGGCAAATTCGGGCCACTCCAACAGCACATTCCCGGCTGGCAACTTCCCTGCATCCTCAAACTCGAGGACGCGGACCCGTATCCCGGATGCACCGGCTGTCTGGAGAACGCCCCTGGATGTCTCGGTGACCTCGCCGCGGACGGCGTGGTCGATTCGATCGATCTCGCCCTGATCTACTCGGCCTGGGGCGACTGTCCCGATTGCATCGAGCACCTCGATGGAAACGGAACCGTCAATGCCCGGGACCTGGGCATGCTGCTTCGCGCATGGGGCCCCTGCAACTAGGAACATCCGAACGAAGCCGGTGATCCGCGGTCACGGGTCAGCCCAGGGTGCGAGCCAGCTTCATTCGTCGTGCCCGCAGATGGACCGCTGTCCGGCACCACGCCGACATTCACGTTGCCAACGTGAATGTCGGGCGTTCGAATCGCCTCACCCGCTTTGAAGAAACGAACACCGCCCTCGGCCGACGCCGGGGGCGGT
>JAACEA010000048.1 GCA_009936695.1 Planctomycetia bacterium | reverse complement strand
GCCCGCACCCGGAAGGGCCGCAAGAAGACGGTCGCCGGCAAGAAGGGCGTGAAGGGCTGAAGCCCGCCGCCCCCGGCCGGAGACGACTCGCGTCGTCCCCGACCGCCGGTCACCGGACACGGGGGTTCGTCTCACGATTCACACGTCCCAGCGGTCGGGCATCGGCCCGCCGACCGGACGAAGCACGAGGTTCGATTCCATGGCAAGCAAGAAGAAGGTCCGTCGAAACGTGGTGAAGGGCGTCGCGCACATCAAGGCGACGTTCAACAACACGCTCATCACCATCACCGATCTCAACGGCGAAGCCCTCTGCCAGGACTCCGCGGGCACGGTCGGCTTCAAGGGCTCGCGCAAGTCGACGCCCTTCGCCGCCAGCCGGGCCAGCGAGAAGTGTGGTGGCAAGGCTCGTCGCATGGGCATGCGGGAGCTCGAGGTCCACGTGAAGGGTCCCGGCCCGGGTCGTGAATCCGCGGTCACCGCCCTGCAGGCCGCCGGCCTGAAGGTCGTGGCGATCGAGGACCACACCCCGATTCCGTTCAACGGCTGTCGCGCTCCCAAGCGTCGCCGCGTCTGATCGTCATTTTCGTGCCCGTGTCCACTGATGAGACCGGATCGTCGCCCCGGCGGGGACGATTCGGAATCGAGAACACACGGGTTGGTTCGACTTCGAACACCGCCGGATAGAGGAAACGAGCCATGCAGGTTCGCTGGAGAGGGCTGGAACTTCCCGCCCGGGTCGAAAAGGACGCCAAGTCCGCGGCCGACAATTTCGGACGATTCACCGCCGAGCCCTTCATTCGGGGCATGGGTACGACGATCGGCAACAGCCTTCGTCGGATCCTGCTTTCGACCATCGAAGGCGCTGCGGTCACCAAGGTGAGCATCAAGGGCGTCTCTCACGAGTTCGACACGATGGAAGGCGTCCTGCAGGACGTCACCGACATCATCCTGAACGTCAAGAACCTCGTGGTGAGCATGACCGGCGACGGTCCCAAGACCATGAAGCTCTCGGCTGAAGGCCCCGGCGACGTCACCGCCGAACTCATCGAGTGCGACACCTCGATCACCGTCCACAACCCCGAGCTCGTCATCGCGACCCTCACCGGTGCCGTCGACTTCGAGGCGGAGTTCACGGTCGAGACCGGCCGCGGCTATCGCCCCGCGAGCGAGTACTACGAGAACGGCGAGGAACAGGTCATCGGCGAGATTCCGATCGACGCGATCTTCTCGCCGGTCCAGCGCGTCCGCTTCCGCACCGAGGACGCCCGGGTCGGTCAGCGAACCGACTACGACAACCTGATCCTCGACCTCTGGACCAACGGCACCGTCTCCCCGGAGATGGCGATGGTCGAAGCGGCGAAGATCCTCCGGAAGCATCTCAACCCCTTCATCATGTACGAGGAGGCCGGTGAGGCCACCATCTCCACCGAGGTCATGGAGACCACGGCGGAGGACATGGAGATCAACCGGAAGCTCCAGCAGGGGACCAGCGACATGGATCTCTCGGTCCGGGCCAGCAACTGCCTGGAATCCGCCCAGATCCGCACCGTCGCGGAACTCGTCCAGAAGTCGGAGGAGGAGCTGCTCACGCTCCGCGCCTTCGGTCGCACCTCGCTTCGCGAGGTCGAGAAGAAGCTCGAGGAGATGGGGCTCTCCCTCGGCATGCAGGTGCCGGAAGCGTTCCGAATCTCCTGATCGGCAGTCATCATGCCGCATGGGACGTCCCGTCCGGCACCAGTTTTCGAGGATCCACCGATGCGTCACCGTATCTACGGCAAGCAACTCAATCGCAAGTCCGCCCACCGCACCGCCATGTTGCGGAACCTCGCGGCCGGCCTCTTCGAGCACGGTCAGATCGAGACCACGCTCCCCAAGGCCAAGGCGGTCCAGGGCTTCGCCGAGAAGCTCATCACCCTCGCGAAGACCAAGTCGCTTCACTCCCGCCGGCAGTTGGAGCGGAAGATCAACGACCGGAACATCTTCTCCTGGGCGGATGATCCGAGCTTCCCCGAGGATCGCCGGGACAACGCCTTCTTCGAGGCGCCCGACGCCTCCGAGATCAAGCGGAACCGTTTCGGTGAACTCAAGAAGTCGCCGCGACTCGTCGAGCACATGCTCGAGAAGGTCGCGCCGATGTTCGAGGGACGCGATGGCGGCTACACCCGGATCGTGAAGCTCGACAAGCATCGGCTCGGCGACGGCACGGACCTGGTCCTGCTCATGCTGGTCGGCAACGAGGACGGCCCGCAGGTCGGGGGAGGCGTCAGCGGACGTCGTCGCCAGGCCGACAAGCGGACCGCGTTCGCCAAGAAGCTGGCCGCCGCCGGCGGTGGCACCGCCACCGAAGAGGCTCCCGCGGCGGAGGCGCCCGCCGACGCCCCGGAGCCGGAAGCCGCCGCTCCGGAAGTCGACGAGAAGACCGAGGACGCCTGATCCCCGGCCGGGCCGTTCGCCCGAGACCCAACGTCCATTCCACGAGCCCCGACCGTTCCGGTCGGGGCTCGTTTCATGCTCGCCGCGGGCCTTCCCGGTGATTCCCTCGCCGTCCTCGAAGTACACTGCGTCGATGCTCGCTCAACTCGACGAACTCCAGACCACCGCCCTCGCCGATCTCGCGGCCGCCGCCGATGCCGACGCGGTCGAAGCGTGGCGGATCGCCTATCTCGGCTCGAAGGGCCGCCTCAAGGCGATGATGCCGGGATTGAAGGACGTTTCGAAGGCCGACAAGCCCGCGGTCGGGAAGCGACTCAACGAAGTGAAGGTCGCCCTCGAATCCGGCTTCGAGGACCGCAAGGCCGAGATCGCCTCGAGCGGGGCCGCGAGCGGACCGCAGGTCGACGTGACGCAGCCCGGGGGCGATCTGCCCGACGGTCGTCGGCACGTCCTCAGCCGGACCATCGACGAGATCGTCGACATCTTCGGTCGGATGGGTTTCACCACCGCCGAAGGCCCCGAGGTCGAGGACGAGTGGCACAACTTCACCGCCCTGAACATTCCCGCGGGTCACCCCGCCCGCGATCCGATCGACAACTTCTTCATGGGCGAGCAGGAGGGCAGTCGCACCCTGCTCCGCACCCAGACCTCGACCGTGCAGATCCGCACCCTCGAGCAGCAGAAGCCGCCGGTCCGGATCATCGCGTGCGGCCGCGTCTACCGGCCCGACACCCACGACGCGACGCACTATTCGATGTTCCACCAGGTCGAGGGCCTCTGCGTCGACCGGGGCGTGACGATGGTCGACCTCAAGACCACGCTCTTCCAGTTCGCCCGCGCCTACTTCGGTCCGGAGGCCGAGGTCCGCATGCGACCGAGCTTCTTCCCGTTCACCGAGCCGAGCGCCGAGGTGGACATGAAGATGAAGATCAAGGGCGAGTGGCAGTGGATCGAGATCGGTGGCTGCGGCATGGTCGATCCGAACGTGCTGGAAGCGGTGGGGGTCGACCCCGAGGAGTTCACCGGCTTCGCGTTCGGTCTCGGCATCGAACGCGTCGCGATGCGGAAGTACGGCATCAGCGACATCCGCTGGCTCTACGAGAACGACGTCCGCTTCCTCGACCAGTTCTGATTGAGCGCTGCAGCAGCCCGTCGGGCTGACGGGCTCTCGTGGTCTCGGTCGGCGCGGGGTGGACGCTCGCGTGACCACCGCGCCAGCAAGGTTGAAATCCAGGCGTCTGGTCCGTGGCCCGCTCCCGGTTCGGCTCGGATGGAGCTTCACGCCGCCTTGAACGAGGCCCAGAAGTACCAGCCGAGGAGCGGGAACCAGGGGACGATCGCCACCACTGCGATCAGCGGACCGACGTTGGCATTCATCCCGCCCGCGATCGCACCGCGGACGATCATGATCTCGATGAACAGAAAGAGTCCGCCGACCAGCACGCCGCACCAGCCGAGCAGCCGGTTGATCAGGCGGTACTGCACTTCGGCGTTCTCCTCGGTGATCTCGACGATGGTGTTCGAGAGCCACGGCCAGTGCTGGACGGCTCGGAGGACCACGCAGACCAGGAGGCCGATCGCGGGCATCAGGAAGATCGTGGCCGAGGGGCCGGTCGAAACGACCTGCCCGCCGCCGTCGAACTTGGTGGGAATCGTCGCGGGCAGTCCCGGGTAGTGCCAGATCGCGTAACCGATCGAGAAGAGCACGAGGTAGAGGGTGGTGACGTCGAGCACGAGGTCGACCCAGTTCCGCTCCGGTCGGATCTTCGGGCGCTTGAACTTGTTCTGGAAGATGCCGCCGAACCTGGTCATGCCCGGAAATGTAGCAGTCCGCCCTCGGAAACGAGCACGACCCGGCCTCGGAGTCGCTCCGGGGCCGGGTCGCGTCGATGTGCGTCGATGTGCGTCGTGGTCGAACGCCGGGCGAGGCCGGCGGTCGGATCAGAAGATGCTGTTCGGGAAGTAGTACTTCTCGGCGTTGTCGGGCAGGATGAGCTCGACGTCGATCATGAGGTGCTGCGGCATGAACCGCATGATGCTCTCGCGGTTGCCGTCAGCGAGCACGCCGACCGCGAGCTGGATGCCGGTGGCGATCATCGAGGGGGGATAGGTGATGTCCGCGGGGAACATCGGATCGCTCTTCATGACCCGGGCGACGATGTCCTTCATCCCAGCGCCGCCGAGGATCCACATCTCCTTCTCGCGACCGGCCTCGACGATCGCCTGCTCGGCGCCGAGCGCCATGTCGTCGTCACTCGCCCAGACCGCGTCGATCTTCGGCGCCTTGACGAGGATGTTCTGCATCACGTCGAGGGACTTCGCCCGGTTCCACATCCCGGAGTCCTGGCCGACGATCTTGATGTCGGGGTGCATGGCGAAGACTTCCTTCGCCGCGTCGACCCGGGCGGTGTTCACGGTGCAGGGAATGCCTTCGAGAATGACGATGTTGCCCTTGCCGCCGAGCTTCTCGACCATGAACTCGGCGCTCTTCCGACCGAAGGAGGCGTTGTCACCTTCGAGGAAGATGTCGGCGACCGGCTCGAGGAAGCCACGATCGACGTTCACGATCAGGATGCCCTTCTCGTGGGCCTGCTTGGCGATGGGGGTGAGGGGAGCGCTTTCGGTGCAGAGGATCACGAGGCCGTCGACCCCGCGGGTCATCATGTTCTCGATGTCCTGGATCTGCTTCGAGGGCGTCTCCGCGGTCTGGAAGACCCACTCGACGTCGGGGTACAGCTCCATGGCCTGCTTGGCCCACCACACCACGCCGGCGGTCCAGCCGTGGTCGGCCGCGGGGATGCTCACCCCGATGCGAACCGGCTTCTGCAGCTTGGTGGCGACGGCTTCGACGTCGACGCCGCCGTTCGCGGCGGTCGGAGTCGGGTTGGTGCCGGCGTCGCCGCAGCCGGCGAGGATCGCGGCGGTGCCGGCGGCGGCGGCGAGGAACAGTCTTCGAATCGGATTCATCTGAGGCTCCTGTCTCTTCTTGTTCGGGCTGATCAGGGGAGACGCAGTGGCCTCACCGGGACCCGGATTCTAACCGGAGCGGGGATGGCCACGCCGCCGCGGTGCGATAGGGTGGCCGGTATGAACGGAACCATCATCCTCGGCCTGCTCGGTTCGCTCCTCGCCCCGATTCCAACGTCGCCCACGACGCATTCGCCGCCCATGGTCCGAGATCGGCCGCCCAACGTGGTCATCTTCTTCACGGACGACCAGGGCTTCGGCGACCTCTCGTGCTTCGGACATCCGACGATCCACACCCCGAACGTCGATCGAATGGCGGCCGAAGGCGTGAAACTGACCCAGTTCTACGTCGCCTCGCCCGTCTGCTCGCCCTCGAGGGCGGCCCTGCTCACCGGCTGCTATCCGAAGCGGGTGGGGATGCACGAGCACGTCATCTTCCCCGCCTACGCCCACGGACTCCATCCCGATGAGACGACCATCGCCGACGTGCTCTCGGGGGCGGGCTACGCGACGGGATGCTTCGGGAAGTGGCACCTCGGACATCGCCCGGGACTTCTGCCCACCAGCCAGGCGTTCGACACGTTCTCCGGGATGCCCTACTCGAACGACATGAGCCAGTTTCATCGGCCGGAAGGGAACGGATACCGCCACAGCCTCCCGCTGCTGCGCGACGAGGCGGTGATCGAGTGGGAACCGGACCAGCGCCTGCTCACCCGGCGCTGCACCGAGGAGGCCGTCGCGTTCATCGACGCGCACGCCGACGGGCCCTTCTTCGTCTACGTGCCGCACGCGATGCCGCACATCCCGATCTACGCGGCGGAGGAATTCGCGGGTCGGAGTCGGAGGGGCACCTACGGCGACGTGATCGAGGAGATCGACTGGAGCGTGGGTGAAGTGCTCGACGCCCTCGATCGTCAGGGCGTCGGTGACGAGACGCTGGTGATCTTCACCACCGACAACGGCCCCTGGCTTCCCTACAAGGAGCGTGGCGGTTCGGCGGGCCTGCTCGCCGGTGGGAAGGGCGGGAATCTCGAGGGCGGGCAACGGGTGCCGTTCGTCGCTCGGTATCCGGACCGGATCCCGGCGGGGCTCGTGCAGCGGGAGATCGCGACCACCATGGACCTGCTGCCGACGATCGCCAATCTCGCGGGGGTGACGCTCGACGACGATCGGCCGATCGACGGTCACGACATCATGCCCCTGCTCGAAGGCGTCGAAGGCGTCGAGTCGCCGACCGCCTCGTTCATCTACTACACCTCTCGCGGCGACCTGGCGGGGATCCGGCGGGGGCGTTGGAAGCTGCTGCTCGAACCGGGAACGCTGCACGACGTCGAGTCCGACGTGGGCGAGCGGTGGAATCGGGCGGACCGGCATCCGGACGTCGTGGCGGAACTTCGCGCCCTCGCCATCGAGCGGGATGCGTCGATCACCGCAGGGGCCCGTCCGGTGCTCGAGGTCGAGGAGACGATCTGGGATCCGGCCACGGTGGTCCGACCGGAGCCATCACCCTGACGCGGTCGCGTCAGTTCGCCTTGCCGCGCTGGATGAGCACGGCGAGGATGATGATCACGCCCTTGACGAATCCCTGCCAGTAGACCTCGACGTCGGCGAGGGTCAGCATGTTGCTGATCATGATCAGGATCAGCACGCCGAGCATCGTTCCCCAGACCCGGCCGCGGCCTCCGGTCATCGCGGTGCCGCCGATCACCACCGCGGCGATCGCGTCGAGTTCGGCGAGATGGCCGACGCCCGAACTCGACACCGAGTTCATCCGCGTGAGCGACATCAGGGCGGCGATGCCTGCGCACGCCCCGACCAGCACGTAGGACCAGGTTCGGACGCGGTTGACCGCGATGCCGCTGTACCGGGCCGCGGTCTCGTTGGAGCCGACCGCGATGAAGTGCCGGCCCAGCCGGGTCCGACTGAGCAGGAGCTGGCCGGCGATGACCACCGCGAAGAAGATCAGGATGTTCCAGTAGAAGACCACCGGCTGCTCGTAGTAGTCCAGGACGCCCGGGATCTCGAGGCCGCCACGGCCGAAGGTCTGCAGGGCGGTGAGGCCGTCCGCCGCCCGGATCTC
>JAACEA010000410.1 GCA_009936695.1 Planctomycetia bacterium | reverse complement strand
GATCACGTGAAGCGTGCCGCCCACGGTGTAGCCGTCGAGCCTCATCATGTTGAAGCACTCGGCGACGATGCCCTGGCCGGCGAACGCGGCGTCGCCGTGCATCAGCAGGGGCACCACCTTCTCGCGGGCGTGGTCGTCGCGGAGTCGCTGCTTGGCGCGGCAGCGGCCGAGCACGATCGGATCCACGAACTCGAGATGGGAGGGATTCGCGGCGAGGGCGAGGCGGATGTTCTGGCCGCTTCGCGTGGTTCGATCACCGGAGTACGCCCCGTGGTACTTCACGTCGCCGGTGCCCGCGATGAAGTCCTCCTCCCAGCTCTCCGCGAATTCCGTGAAGAGCTGACCGTAGGTCTTTCCGAGGATGTTGCAGAGCACGTTGAGTCGGCCGCGATGGGACATCCCCATCACGAATTCATTGATGCCGTTGGCCGGCGCGAGTTCGATGATGGTGTCGAGCAGCGGGATGAGCGACTCGCCCCCCTCGATGCCGAACCGCTTCTTGCCGACGTACCGGGTCTGCAGGAAGGTCTCGAAGGCGTCCGCGGAGGCCAGCGTCTCCAGGAGATGCACGCGGTCCTCGTCGCTGCGCGGTGGCTGGTTGGCGACGCCTTCCATCCGCTTCTGGAGCCAGCGTCGCTTCTCGCGATCCTGGATGTGCATGTACTCAGCGCCGATGTGACGGCAGTACGTCGCTTCCAGCAGCGAGATGATGTCGCGAAGCGGTGCGGGACTCTCCAGTGGAAGGACGCCCGGGTCGAAGGTCTCGTCGAGGTGCTCGTCACCGAGGCCGAAGCTCTCGAGGGTGAGATTCTCGGGGAAGGGACGCGTGCGGTCGAGCGGGTCGAGGTCGGCCGCGAGATGCCCGATGTCGCGGTAGTGGTAGATCAGCGAATCGACCTTCCCCTGCAGGGAATGGGCGACGTCGGTCTCACCGGGTTCGGGGCGGGCGGCGCCAAGCTCGAAGCCCTCGAAGAATCGTCGCCAGTCGGCCTCGACCGACTCGGGATCGGCCTTCCACTCGCGGTAGCGTTCCTCGACGAATTCGGCGTTCCAGCCGTTCAGCGACATGCGTAGACCCTTCGAACCTGCGACGGAGAGGCGACGGTCGGAACGGCCCGCGGGCCGAGCGAACGACGCGGAGATTCCAACCCGAGATTCTATCCGATCAAGGCGGAGATTCGGGTCCGGAAGAACCGGCAAAAGCAAGGTTCGAGCGGTTTCAGGACCTTCGCATCCTGCGAACGATCCACGTCACATGAGGCTGGTCGGATCGACGTCGATCGCGACCGCTTCGCCGAGTGCGAGCGGACCGGTGAAGACGCCGCCGAGCCGGGCCCGAGCGAGGAACCGGGAGGCGGTGCCGGCGTCCTTCGCAAGGGTCTCCACCTGAACGCGATACCGCCCGGCGATCCTGGCGATCGAACAGGGGATCGGACCCCGAATCTCGACGTCCGGTCCCGGATCATGCGCTCGAAGTCGGTCCGCGAGCTCGGTACCCAGCCGCATGGCCGCCGACTCGCCGCCGTCTCGGACCACGATCCGGCACATTCGACGGGCCGGCGGAAGCCCGAATCGATCCCGGTCGGCGAGCTCCCGCTCGGCGAACCCCTCGAAATCGTGCTCGGCGGCTCGCCGGATCGCGGGCGCGTCGGGTTGAAGGGTCTGAATGATCGCCGTTCCCGCCGTCGATCCGCGTCCACAGCGGCCGACGACCTGCGAGACCAGTTGGAAGGTCCGTTCGCCGGCTCGGAAATCCGGCATGTTGAGCGCCGTGTCCGCGTTCACCACGCCGACCAGCCTGACGCCGGGGAAATCGAGCCCCTTGGCGATCATCTGGGTCCCCGCGAGCAGCCGGATCTCGCCGGTTCGGAAGCGATCGAGGACCTCATGGAAGTCGTCGGCGCCGCCCATGGCGTCGGAGTCGACCCGGACCATCGCGCCGGCTCGCGCGAGGTCGGGATGAAGCCGGGCGAGATCCTCCTCGACCCGCTGCGTGCCGAGGCCGAAGACCGTGGTCCGTTTGCTGCAGAGCGGGCAGGTGGGCGGCAGGCGGAGTTGGGCGTCGCAATGGTGGCACCGGACCCATCGCTCGCGGGCGATGGCGCCGTTGGCCTGGTGGCAGATCATTCCGGCGTCACAGTCGGTGCAGGTCATGACCCAGCCGCATCGATGGTCGGGGCAGGCGATGTAGTTGGCGTATCCACGGCGATTGAGCAGCAGGATCACCTGGCCGCCGGCGGAGAGGGTTCGGGCGATCTCGCCACCCAGACGAGGGCCGATCAGTCGGGCCCCGCCCCGCTCCAGTTGCCGCCGCTCCTCGGCGAAATCGACGATCTCGATCTTCGGGAGCGAAAGTCCGGGCGCTCGCTCGGGAAGTCGATGCAGGTGGCTGCGGCCGGTCCGCGTCGCGTTGTGCCAGCTCTCCAGAGCCGGGGTCGCCGAACCGAGCACCACGGGACAGCCCGCAAGCTGGGCTCGTCGGATCGCGGCATCACGTCCGTGATACCGGGGGGCCTGGTCCTGCTTGTAGGAGGCGTCGTGTTCCTCGTCCACCACCACGAGCCCGAGTGTGCCGTCGGGAACGGGTGCGAACACGGCGGATCGGGCCCCGAGGATGATGGTGGCGTCGCCGTCGGCGACCCGTCGCCACTCGCGATGTCGCTGGGCGGCGGTGAGGCCGGAGTGCAGCACGGCGGCCGCGGCGCCGGGAAAGCGTGCGAGCACGCGGGCGGTGGTCTGCGGGGTGAGGGCGATCTCAGGGACCAGAAACAGGACCCTTCGGCCTGCTTCGATGACCCGACGGGCGAGGCGGAGATAGACCTCGGTCTTGCCACTGCCGGTCACGCCGAAGAGCAGGTGACTCGAAAAGCCTCCCTCGAGATGGCTGCCGATCGCCTCGACCGCGGCCTGTTGGCCCGCATTGAGTTCGACTTCACGATCCTCGAGGCCGCTCCCCGCTCGGGCGCGGGCTTCGACGGTGGTGACGGTCTCGATCGACAGCAGCCCGAGTTCCGCCAGTCGCCGGACCGTCGCGGTTCCGCCGACCCCGGTTCGCTCCGCAAGGTCGGTGGAAGCGATCGGAAGATCCTCGGTGGGGGTCGCCAGAACCGCGTCGAGCACGGCCCTCTGTTTCGAGCCCAGCCGCGGTCGTGGGTCCGGCGGCGTCGGGTGGGGACTGATCAGCAGTCGGGTGGCGGTTCCCACACCCTTGCGGACGGCGGCAGGGACCAGATTGGCGAGGGTGATGCCGATCGGGCAGACGTAGTAGGAAGCGATCCATCGGGCCAGTTCGAGCAACTCGCCCGGCAGTGCGGGGAGATCGTCGCTCCGGCGGATGATCGGCTTGATGCGGTCGGCGGTGACGCCATCCTCGGCGAGAGCCTCCGAACCGAGGCGGTCGACCACCGTTCCCGGGACTTCGGCGTTTCCCCGCCCCAGCGGAACGAGGACGCGATGTCCGATGTCGACTTCCTCGCAAGTGGCTGGAACGCTGTAGAGAAGTCCGCCCGGATACCGGTCCACCGCGCGCTCCACCGCGACGCGGAGGAAACGGTCAGGAACCAGTGGTGGATCGAAGAGTTCGCTCACATCGCGAGTGTACGGCTCGATCGGTCGGCTTCCGGGTCCGGAGTGCTTTGTGGACTTCCGTTCCGATGGCGTTTCACTGGCCGAATTCCCGGGACGGTCGCTACACTTCCATCCGATGGTCATTCACGGTGGATATGACGTGCTCGACGACGGCCTCAGCCCGGGCCGGCGGGTTCGAATCGCGCTGGAAAACGGGGCGGTCTTCGAAGGGCGTGGGTTCGGTGCCGCCACGGCATCGGCCGGTGAAGTCGTCTTCAACACCGCGATGGGCGGCTACCAGGAAGCCCTGACCGATCCGAGCTACACGGGCCAGATTCTGGTGATGACGGCGTCGGAGATCGGGAACTACGGGGTGAATCCTGAGGACTTCGAAAGCGATGCCATCGCGGTCGCGGGATTCGTCATCCGGGACCACTCCCGGGTCCGGTCGAATCATCGGGCGGACGCGCATCTCCATCGCTGGCTCGAATCGGCCGGCATCCCCGGCCTCGCGGACCTCGACACTCGGGCGATCGTCCGGATGTTGCGGGACGAGGGCGCGATGCGAGGCGTGATCGAGCCCGACGAATCGGTTTCCGACGCCGAGTTGGTCGCGCGGGCGAGGGCGATCGGCTCCATGAGCGGCTCGAATCTCGCCGCGGAGGCCGGTGCCACGGAGCCCGGTGAGTTCACCGAAGGCCTCGGTGAGTGGTCTCATGCGATTTCAGAGCGTGCCGATGCCGATCGGCCGCTCGTCGTGGTGGCCCTCGATTGCGGCGCGAAGCGCAACATCTATCGAAATCTCCGGGAGCGGGGCTGCGTCGTTCGAATCATGGCCCACGACACCCCGGCCGCGGTCCTTCAAGAGGCGTTCGCCGGTGGGGAGGTCGATGGGCTCTTCGTCTCGAATGGCCCGGGGGATCCCGCGGCCGTCGAATCGACGATCGAGACGCTGCGGGTGGTCGCCGGCCAGATTCCCACCTTCGGAATCTGCCT
>JAACEA010000409.1 GCA_009936695.1 Planctomycetia bacterium | reverse complement strand
TCACGAGAAGGGACAGCCGGCGCTGGTCGTCCGCCCGCTGCTGTCCCTGCTGGGACGATCGCTGGAGAAGGCCGCCCGATACCCCGAAGCGGTCGACGCCTACGAGCGGATGAACGCCGTGGTCCCCGGGATGTTCGACGTCGCCGAGGCGGACCGCCTGACCGACGGCCTGATCGCCGCCTTCCCCGCGGAGATCCATCACGACCGGAAGTCCACCGCCAACGCCGAGAGTCGCCTGCCGGTGTTCATCGTCGGGCTTCCCCGGAGCGGCACGTCCCTGCTGGAGCGGGTCGTCGGCGCCCATCCCGACGCCCACGGCGCCGGCGAGACGGGACTGCTCGACGAGATCGTCTCGAAGCACCTCGGGGTCCAGGGGCCCGAAGTCGCCTTCCGCACCGCGGCGGCCGACGATGCGATGCTCGAGCGGATCCGCGCGGACTACCTTCGCGGCCTTCAGGCGATCGGCGGGCGGCGAGCGCGGATCGCGAACAAGAGCCTGATGCTCCCGCGGCAGGCCGGCATGATCGGACTGCTCTTCCCGAAGGCCACGGTGCTCTTCACCGATCGTGATCTCGAGGACACCGCGATCTCGATCTGGGCGAACCTCTTCGATCCCGTGAGCATGGCGTGGACCACCCGACTCGACTGGATCGGCGCATTCAGCGCGATGCACCGCCGACTGGTCGATCACTGGACCCGCACGCTCCCGAATCCGACCGCGGTCGTCGACTATCGGTCGCTCGCCAAGGACCCCGAAGCGACCGTTCCGGAGATCATCGAGGCGTGCGGCCTGCCGTTCGACGAGGCCTGCCTGCATCCCGAGCGCCTCGCGACCGACGCGAAGAAGTCCGGGCGTTTCGTGCCGACGCTTTCGGAGCAGCAACTTCGTCGACCGATCAACACGTCGGCGATCGGTCGCGCCGAGGCCTTCGAATCGAAACTCGGGGCGTTCCGCCGTGGATTCGATTCGATCAAGCGGGCTTGATCGGACGATCCACGCGGCCCACCTCATTCCGGCGACGCGAGCCGATCGCGAAGACGCTTCCAGCCGCGACGACGCCCACCGATCGCATCGATCAACGACCGCCGTTCGGAACGAGTGATCATCAGCAGGTCGGCATCACACGGGATCAGCTCGTCGGGGATTCGATCGAGCGGGAATCCCCCGGGGGATTCTGACAGCCACCGGAGCCTCGCCTCGGGCGACCTCGCCCGGTAGTCCGCCATCGCCGCATCGAGCCCCCGGTCGCGAACCCGCTTCGCCGCCAGACGCTCCTGATGACGGACTCGACGTTCCCATGCCCGACGACGCCGACGCGTTCGATCGGCCCGACCCCGGCGCTCGAACTCACGGCGACGACGGTCACGCCGACGTTCCGCCTCGACCCCGGCTTCTCGCAAGCGGGCGATCATCCAGGCCGCGGTCGTGCCTCGAAGCATGGAATCCAAGCCCGCCTCGCCGTCGGGATGCCGAGTTCGGGCCTCGTCGACGACCCGTGCCAGACCCGGCACGGCGACGAGATCACGATCGGCCGGCTCGAGCGCCAGCAATCCGATGATCAACCCGTGTCCGACCGCCGACCGTCCACCAAGGCGTCCGGCCACATCACCTTCGACACCGGCACGATCTCGGAGACGCTTCAGAAACGTCCCGCATCCACAGGTCGTGCAGGAACCCACCATGCACAGATGATCACGCCGACACTGCGTGAGAAATCCGGGAAGCCAGTTCATCGGTCCGCCTCCATCCGGGCATCGTCGGACGCTCCCGCCTCGGCGAGCAGCGAGGACCAGAGGCAGTCGGTCTCGTTGTGCTGCAGCACCCGGGTCCACTTTCCCTTGGCGGTCGGCGTCAGTCGCGAGAAGTCGCCGCGACGTTCGACCTGCGTCATGACGTGACGAAGCCGGCTCGTGGTGCATCCCTTGCCGTATGACGCACGACGCGGCGCTGCGAGGAGCCACGCGAAATCGAGCAACGTGTTGCCATGTCCGCCGACCCATCGACCCGCCCGCTTCCGGCGAGCTCGGGATGCCTTCACCCTGGCATCGACCTCGGGGTGCGTTTCCCGCCGCCACCGCCGACCGAGCGGGAGGAGATTCACGAACCGCGATCGGAGATGCTTCGACGCGACGCCACGTTCCGCGAAGACCAGAAACTCCCGCGTCGAGAATCCCGTGACCACTCGATCCTCGGCGACCGCCCGTTCGACGGTCTCGTGGAGAAACGCATCGAGCGTGGCGACGGGGAGCCCCTTCGCCTCGGCCGCCGGAACCAGATTCGGGGCCACGTCACCGAACACGGTGGCGGTCCAGCTCCCATCGACCCGGACGCCGGCGAAGACCGGTGGCCCGTTCTTGAAGCCTTCGAAATCGAGATGCAGGGCCCGAGCCGCCTCGGTGGCGGTGAGTCGGGAACGAAAACGACGGTTGCGATCGGTCATGTCGACCTCCGGTCGGGGGAGGGCGGAGACCGGCACCGTGCCGAGCCCCCTCCGCTCCCTTCCTTTCCCCTGAAGGGGGGAAGGGAGCGGAGGGGTCACGACGACCCCGGGAACGGGTCCTGACCGGATTTTCAGAATCGAGCGCTCGCCCGGCCGCCGAATCCGTTCACTTCTTGCGGATCGCCGTCTTCTTTCGAACGCCCGCCTTCCTGGTGACCGCCTTCTTCGTGGCTGCTTTCTTCTTGACCGTCTTCCCGGCCACCTGCTTCGGCGTCTTCGACTTCGGGGCCGGCCGGATCGCCTCGTAACTCGCGAGGAACTTCTTCACCGAGAGCTTCTTGATCAACTTTCCGATCAGCGGAAGCGGAATGTCGTCGAGGCGCTTCACCCGAACGCAGCTCTTGCCGGCGTCCCATCGCTTGCCGGTCTTCCGCCATTCCGACTCGAACCACGCGCGAACATCCTCGTCGAGGTAGATGCAGAAGAAGTAGAGCCCGATGTGCTTCTTCTGGCTCGCGATGCTGACGAACGGCACCGGCTGACTCGGATCGCAGTGATACCCATCGGGGAACAGGGAATGGGGGACGAACCACGCCGGCATGCCGTACTGCATGCCTCCTTCGTAACCCTTCGGGAGGTTCCGTTCGATCACTTCGTGGACCGCTTCGAGCACCTCCCGGCGATCCGCGGGCAATGCTGCGAAGTAGGCTCGAACGGCGGCAGGTGGGTTCGGCATGGGTCTCCTTTGACGCCATTCATTTTACATGGAGCCCGCGACACCCATCAGGAAGTGCGTTGGATTGACGCGACGGCGAATCTCTTCTACGTTCCACGGCGGTGGGCCCGGGTGGGGCCACCCTGACACGCAATCACGAAAGAACTGGAGAAATGATGAGGAACCTTGTTCGATCGATCTCGACCGCCGTGCCCGTGATGCTCCTCGCGACCGCCGCCGCCGCTGAAAAGCCCACCGCCGAGAACTGGTGGCAGGCCGTCGGTGGTTACGACGGCAGCTGGGCCGTCTCCCTCGACGGCGCGGACGCGCCGGCCCTCCTGACCACCAGCGAGTGGGTCGTTCCGTTCGAGCGCATGCAGTGGCGCTTCTCGGAGGCTCCGGGCCAGCCGATGGTGTTCGAGACCGGCGGTTGCTGGTGGAACCCCGAGGCAGGCCGGATCGAAGCCGGCGGTTTCCAGGTCGGGGTCGATGGCGAACTCGCCTACAAGGGACACGTCGAGGACGTGGACCGGGACGCCGGCAAGGTCGTCTGGAACTGGAAGACCACCAACCTCGACGGCTCCAGTCGATCCGAGATCACCATGACCGACACCTTCGGTGACGACGTGATCGATCGAACCTTCGAGACCACGTCGGGCACGCCGTTCCCCATCAAGACCGCGAAGCTCGACGCCGTCAACGCCTTCCAGCAGGCGATGCCGCAGGCGGCGCAGATGGTCGGAAGCTGGACGCGGAGTTTCACCAACGATGCCGGCAAGGACGTGACCGTGATGGTCGACGTCGCATGGGGGCCGGGCCAGCACACCCTCGACGCGACGATTCATCGGAAGGTCGGTGACGGGGAGCCCACCCTCCGCGCCAAGCGAACCTGGATGCTCGACCGCCGCAGCGGCGACGTCTGGTGCATGAACGCCTTCGCGAACGGGATGCGCATGACCGCGAAGCCGAAGATCTCCAAGACCGGCAAGGCCACGGTCATCCGCTGCGACTGGTCCGGACGCAACGCGAACGGCGACGATGTCACGTTCAGCACCGAGGAGACGATCACCGGTGACGAGTGGACCAATCAGTGGATGGACTTCACCTTCGAGGGCGTGAAGCCGCCGAACGCCACCGGCGAGCCCAGCGACATGACCACCCTCAAGCGGGCCGCCGGCTGACCAGAAATCGAATCCCAGCGAATCCAGACCGCCCGTCGGCGCATGCCGGCGGGCGGTTCTCATGACGGAACACCGGGAGCCGATACCATCTCGGTCATGAAGATCCTCGCCATCGCGTTTCTCCTGCACCTCGGCCCCGGCGCAGTCGACCCGACGCCGACCGAACCGCCGACCATGCGAGTCGGCGACCAGGTCGTCGGAAAGAATGCGACGACGCCGCTCTTCGACGGCAAGTCGCTCAAGGGATGGCGCGGTGACGAGCGTTTCTGGTCCGTCGAGAACGGCGAGATCGTCGGTCGTTCCACCGCCGAGAATCCCTGCAACACGACCACCTACCTGCACCACCCGGGGACCTTCACCGACTTCGAACTCGAATTCGAGATCAAGCTCGAGGGCGCCGGCGCGAACAGCGGCATGCAGTACCGCTCGACCGCGACCGGTCCCGAGGTCACCGACGGCTACGACCTCTCCGGCTACCAGGCCGACTTCGACGAGGCCCATCGATACAGCGGCATCCTCTATGAGACCCGTGGCCGGGGCATCGCGGTCCAGCGGGGCGAGTCCGTTCGTTTCGATGCCGACGGCACTCGCAAGGACCTCGAACCCCGGCGGGACGACCAGGCGCTGCAGAAGCACCTGAAGTCCGTCGAGGCTGATCCGAAGAAGGACGGCTGGCACACCTACCGGATCGTCGCGGTCGGGCCGAGGCTCGAACACTGGATCGATGGCAAGCGGATGATGCTGGCCGTCGATCGACATCCGAAGTCCGCGGCCCGAGGCGGATTCGCCCTGCAGGTCCACCAGGGCCCGCCGATGACGGTCCGCGTGCGGAATCTCCGGATCACCGAACTGACACCGCTCACCGAATGAGATCCGCCACCGGACCCGGGCGCATCGAAATTCATCGTCGATCATCTCGAACAACCATCACGTCACCGACTCTTTCAACCGGAGCTCCGCGTCACCATGGCTGAATTCACGATCCAAGGCACGACCGATCCCTTCATCTCCGCCCAGCTCGCCTCGGGCGAGACCGTGATCGCGGAAGGCGGTGCCATGGCTGCGATGGAGGACACCATCGTCCTGACCGGCAAGGCCAAGGGCGGCGTCTTGAAGTCGCTGGCCCGGGCCGCCACCACCGGCGAGTCCTTCTTCATGCAGCACGCGACCGCCGAAGGCGGAGCGGGCAGGATCCTCTTCGCCCCGGGCCATCCGGGCGAAGTCCGCGTCGTGGAACTCAGCGATGAATCGTGGTCGTTGACCGACGGCGCCTTCCTCTGCGCTGAAGATTCCCTCGAGATCGCGACCAAGCGGAACAAGAGCATCAGCGGGTCCTTCTTCGGTGGGACCGGCGGCTTCTTCATCATGAACGTCTCAGGCACCGGCAAGCTCTGCGTCTCCGCGCTTGGCGCGATCCAGGAGATGTCGATTCCGCCGGGCGGGGAACTCATCGTCGACAGCGGGCACGTGGTCGGCTGGCCGGGCACCGTCGAGATGAGCGCCTCGATGTCGACCGGCCAGGGCGGCGGATTCCTCGGCAAGGTCGTGGGGTCGGTGAAGACCGGCGAAGGCGTGGTGCTTCGGTTCAAGGGAACCGGCAAGATCCTCGTCGCGTCACGAGCGCAGCCCGCGTTCATCGGGTGGATCTCAAGCCGCATTCCGAGTTCCAGCTGAACAAACGTTCGCTCGCCTTCGGCGTCTCCATCACACGCTCGTCGTCCGACCTTCGGACGGCGTCACGTCGGTCGTCGATCTACCATAATCACTAGGTCCGCGTCACACGCGACGAAGGACGACGAGACGAGTTCCTGCGGCGTCGCAGGACGAGCGATGGATTTGAAACCGAACGGAGAACGAAGAGATGAAACGATTGACGACGATCCTGACGATCACGATGGCCACCACCGCGCTCCAGGCGGCGCCGCCGACCGCCGACGACTGGTGGACGGCGATGGGTCGATACACCGGCGACCACATGCTCAAGGACGGCGAGTCCGGCGAGGTGGTGGGCACGTTCGAGGTCGAATGGGGCATTCCGTTCGAGCGGATCAACTACCGCTTCCAGTCGATCGGCGACGGACCCGCGACGACCTTGGCGGGGTTCTGCGGCTGGGACGAGAAGCTCGGCAAGGTTCGATTCGTCGAGGTCGAGACCGGTGCCGACGGGCTCGTGACGACCATGGGAAGCCTCGCCGACGTCGACGGCATGACCTACGTCTGGGATGTGCGGACCTGGAACGAGAAGAAGGAGATCCGGTCGTTCCAGATGACCGACGTCTTCAACGTCGACGGCGTGGCTCGATCCATCGAGATGAAGTCGGGATCGCCGGTCCCCGCGAGCCTGACCTGGTCGCCCGTGAACCACTTCCAGCGTGCGTTCCCCACCGCGGACCTGCTGGTCGGAACCTGGAACTTCACCGAGAACGGACAGGCCAAGATCGCGAAGGTCGAATGGGGCCCCGGCAAGGAGACGCTCGTCGAAACCACCCACACCGTCGGCGCCGACGGGAAGACCACCGAGGATTCGACCGTGACCTACATGTACGACCGGGTCGCCGACCGGGTCCGCATGCACTTCATGGGCGCGAACGGCTCCGCCGGCTGGGCGACGCCCGTCATCGGGAAGATCGACGGCGCCACCACGATGGAGGTCTCCTGGCGAGGCCGCACCGCCACCGGGGACCGGATCTCCGCCCTGGGCTACCGAAGGATCGAGGGCGACACCATGACCCTCACCATGACGGAATTCAAACTCGATGGCGTCCCGGTCCCCGCCGGTGCGGCCCGAGACGCGATGACCGCGGCGAAGAAGCTCACCCGCGCCAAGAAGTGAGCGACCGAACACCGACCTGAAAATCGAATCGAACGCACCCCTCGGGCCCCTCGCCCGGGGGGTGTTTCGTTCGCGGCCTCAGGGGGTCTCGAGATCGGTTCGCGACGGATCCACGTCGAACGCGAGCGACTGGAACCACGGGAAGAGGTCCGCGCCGACGGCGACGCTCCACACCGCGACCGCATCGTCCATCGAGTAGCCGTCGCGTTCTCGCTCGACCAGCCGTCGCTTGGTCTGGAAGTACTTCGCCATCGCGCCCGGGCCGTGCAGACGTTCGAGTTCCTCGAAGACGAAGTACGACTTGCCCCAGATCACGTCGCGGTGGGCGTCCTCCGCGAGCGGGTTCAGCTTCGTGAGATCGGGATCGCGTCGTCGGGCCTTCGCGATCTGCCGGGCGATCGTCGCGTCGGCTTCCGGGAAGCCGAGCCGACGACCGGTCTCGATGCCGAGCCACGTGGCGATCGGTTCGTTCCAGAGCGGTTCGGCGTGCGGCAGGACCCAGGAATGCCCCGCCTCGTGGGCGACCAGTTCGACCATCGGATACCGCTGCTCGGGGTAGTTCCCCCACCACGCCCCGATCGCGATGAGCACGCCACTGGAGAATCCGCCGCCGCCGGTGGGCAGGATCAGCATCGACTTGATCATGCCCGGCGACGGTTCCACGCCGGTGATCTCGACGAGATGCGGTCGGACTTCGCGGTAGACGTCGTAGACCGCCTCGGCGAACGGCGCGGTCCCCTCGTGGTACTGGAGGGTGAGCGGACCGATTTCCCGCTTCAACTCCGCCCGGATCGGTCGCGGTCGCTTCCTGGGATCGACCGGCTTCGTCGCCGCCCGACTCACGAGCATCGGCGTGATCCATTCGGCATTGATCGGGTCGCTCGCATCGGGCTTGCGCCCGAAGAGCCCGCGGGCCCCGAGGATCACGTTCCCCTTCCCGAATCGCCGCGAGCCGAGAACGGGGCGCCCGTCGCGATCGGTCGCGAGCGTGGTCCAGTCGGCGCCGAGGTCGAGCACCGTGCCACCGTTGAAGACGATCTCCTCGCCGTCGAGCTCACCGAGTCCACCGATCGGCTTGCGGGCCCGCGTGGTGGTGAACCGGGCGTCGAAGACCGCGGCCACGGCCTGGCCCGGCGGCATCGGATCGGCACCGTTGCCCATCAAGAGCATCGTGCCACCTTCCTCGACGAAACGACGAACGTGTTCGATCGACGCCGCCGAATACGGGATCCGAGGATTGCCGGCCACCAGCAGCAGCAGGTTGGCGTTGTCGAGATCGAGCTTCGACAGCGTGCCCCAGTTCTGGGTGCTCGCGGCGACGTCCTTCAGGTACTGCCGGTGGAACCGGCCATCCATATAGAAGGTGAATTCCTGGCTGATGTCGGCGATCGCGTGGACGGTGGGCGGATCCGCAGCGGCGGCGGGCCGGGCCGAGCCCGCGACGGCGAGGGCGAGGACGAAGAGGACGCGGATTCCGAGGCGAGAGATGTTCATGGCGTCCAGCGTACCGCTTCAGGGATCCGCTTCCGCGTCGAAAACATTGACCGCGCGAACGAATTCATGGCACGATGAGCGCATGAGCCTTCTCTCCGTCATCGCCGTCGCCACCGCCGCATTCCTGGTCGCGGACCCGCCGCCCCCCTGCTGCAGCAGCCCGACATCGATCCTCGACCCATCCCGCCCGACGGCACCGCCGACGCCGACCGCCGACTACCTCGTCCAGGACATGCGAGGCTGGACCGTCCGGATCAATCCCGCCCTGCTCGCCGAAGAGCGCCTCTGCAGGGCCACGCTCGAGGAACTCGACCACCAGCTCTACATGATCACCCGGGTGATCCCGAAGCCCGCGCTGGCTCGCCTCAAGGACATCGAGATCTGGGTCGAACTCGACATGCCGAAGACGGCCTGCATGTGCTACCACGTCTCGAAGGACTGGTTGATCCCCAACGGCTACAACGGCGACAAGGAAGGCACGGTCGAGATCGGCAACGCCCGGGCGTTTCTCGACTGGACGAAGGGCCAGCCCTGGATGGTGCTGCACGAACTTGCCCACGGCTACCACGACCAGGTCTTCGGCTACGACGACAAGGCGATCATCGAGGCGTTCGAGCGATCCCGGGACGCGGGCTACTACGACAAGGTCGGCCACATCTCCGGCAAGCCCCGACGGCACTACGCCCTCACCAACCAGATGGAGTGGTTCGCCGAGACCACCGAGGCGCTCTACGGCACCAACGACTTCCATCCCTACGTCCGCAGCGAACTCCGCGAGGTCGATCCACAGGGCGCGCGAGTCGTGCAGCAGCTCTGGGAACTGGATCCGATTCCGACGCCGTGACGGTGGACCGACGGCGTCATCGACGGCGCGGACCTCGGAATCATGATCGCGTCCTGAACGTCCCGACCCGCGCGCCCGGCGCCCTCGATCCGCGAACGCGGGCGTTTTTCTCGGCCCATGCATCGTCACGTGCCGCGGGGATCGGGAACTGGCGTCATTCCGTGCTGGATTCCGCCGCCGTGGTGTTAGGCTTGAGCGTTTGAGATCACGCCTACCGAGGAGTTCCCGATGATGTCCACCACGCGCCCACGCAGGCAGTCCTTCCTTCGACGCCTCCTCGCGATCGGCGTCGCCGCCGCGGCGACCTCGGCCGCGACCGCCCAGTGGAGCGACGACGCCTCGATCAACAACCTGCTCGGCGCCGGCACCGGCACCCAGAACCAGCCGCTGCTCGCCCGGCTCGCCGACGGCACCACCTACGTCTCGTGGCTCGAGAATCCGGGCGGCGGTTACGACGTCCGACTGCAGTTGGTGACCCCCACCGGCGTCCCCGAGTGGTCGGGCGCCCTCACCGTGGCGGATCGGTCCTTCTCCTCGACCCAGTCCTACGGACTCGACGTCGACACCAGCGGTGCCGCGGTCCTCGCCTACCGCGGCGACTCGCTTCCCGGCACGCAGATCGTCGCGAACCGCGTGCTCGCCGACGGCACCATGCCCTGGGGCGACGGTGTCGTGCTCAACGCCGGCAACTCGCAGGACGTCGCCTCGCCCACCATCGCCGCGACCAGCGACGGCAACAGCGTCGCCGCATGGACCCGGTTCCCCAACAGCGGCCCGTCGGTGATCGAACTTCGCAAGCTCTCGCCCAAGGGTGACATCCTGTGGTCGTACACCATGACCCGACCCACCGGCATCGCGGCCAGTTCACTCGTCGCGTCGGACGCGCCCGGCGCGAGCGGACAGTGCGTGCTGATGACCGTGGGCTTCGGCGGCTTCACGTCGCCGCGACCGCTCAAGGCCCAGAAGTTCGATGCCGACGGCAGCGAGATGTGGGGCGCGAGCGACGTCGGCATCTTCACCAGCGGCTCGGTCCAGATCGGAAACTTCCCGAAGCTGATCTCCGACGGACGCGGCGGCGCGGTCGCGACGTGGTACAGCTCCGTCCCGAGTCTTCGGTGCTTCGTGCAGCAGGTCCGCGCGGACGGCTCGCTTCGATTCTCGACGTCGCAGTACGGCGTCACCGCGGTGGGCGAGACGCAGGTCAATCCCGTCGCGTGCATCGACCCGATCTCCGAGGACATCACCTGCTACTGGATCACCCAGAATTCGGCGCAGAGCCAGTTCTCACTCAAGGGCCAGCGATTCGAAGGGACGGCGCGGGCCTGGGGCACCACCGGCATCACCTTCCTCCCGCTCGGGTCGACGCAGACCACCGCGGCCGGATGCCATCCTCGGGACGACGGTGGCACCACGGTGATCTGGAACAGCGGGTTCATTCCACAGCCGACCTTCATCTTCGCCGCGGCCGTCGATTCGGACGGTTCGGCCGTCTGGACCGGGGACGCCGGTGGCGTCGCCGGTGGCGTCGCGATCTCGAACGTCGATTCCAACAAGAGCCGAACCACCACCGCGACGAGTCCGAGCGGCGAGATCGTGATCGCCTGGAGCGACGAGCGGGACGGGTCGAGCCGGCGGATCTACGGGCAGAACCTCCGCGTCAACGGCGAGCTCGGCGACGCCGCGCTGGTCGGCGACCTCAATGGCGACGGCGTGGTGAACGCCGCTGACCTCGGACTGCTGATCGTGGCCTGGGGACCGTGCGGCAAGGGCGTCCCCTGTCCCGCGGATCTCAACGAGGACGGCATCGTCGACGCGGCCGATCTCGGATTCCTGTTCGCGAACTGGTCCTGATCCCGAGGTGTGAAACCGCCGCGCGAGCGGGAGGTAGACTCGACGCGTCCCGTCGATCACCACCCGGAGCCGCCATGTCCCGCTCGATCACCTTCGCCGCATTCGCGATCGCCCTGCTGACCGCCGCCTCGACCGCCAGCGTCTCGAACGTCGAGCCACCGCCCGAGAAGGTTGCGCTCTACCCACAGGCGGACGACGCCCGCCAGCGGATCGACGCCGCCCTCGCGCGGGCGAAGGCGGACAACACCCGGGTGATGATCCAGTGGGGTGACGACTGGTGCGGATGGTGCGTGAAACTCCACGATCTCTGCGGCCGTGATCGCGATCTCTCCCGCAAGCTTCTCTACGACTACGAAGTCGTGCTGGTCCCGGTCGGCCGGTTCGACCGCAACCTCGACATCGCGGAGGCGTACCAGGCCGACTTCAAGTCGAACGGCGTGCCGTTCCTGACGGTGCTCGATGCGGATGGAACCGTGCTCACCAACCAGGAGACGGGATCGCTCGAGAAGGACGGCGGCCACGACCCCGCGAAGGTGATGGCGTTCCTGACCGAACATCAGGCGGCGCCTCGGGATGCGGCGACCAGCCTCAAGAAGGCACTCGAATCCTCGAAGGCCTCCGGGCGTCCGGTGATGCTCCACTTCGGCGCACCCTGGTGCGGCTGGTGCCACCGACTCGAAGCCTGGATGACCGAGCCGCCGGTGAAGGCGATCCTCGATCGACACCTCGTCGACTGCAAGATCGACACCGATCGAGACACCGGCGGTCAGGCGATCTTCGAGGCGTACACGAAGGGCGGGTCGACGGGGATTCCGTGGTTCGTCTTCCTCGCCGGCGACGGGCGAACCCTCGCGACCAGCGACGGCCCGGACGGCAATGTCGGCTTCCCGTCGACCGACGGGGAGATCGGGGCGTTCACCACCGCGTTGAAGCGGGCCGATCCGACCTTCACCGACGTGGAACTGCGAACCCTCGCGGACACGCTCCTCGAGAATCGCAAGGCTCGGGAGGCGAAGGCGAAGGCCGCCCGTGAAGCCCGGGCCGCTCAGGAGGCCGCGAAGGCGAAGGACGCTCGACC
>JAACEA010000408.1 GCA_009936695.1 Planctomycetia bacterium | reverse complement strand
CTGCCGAAGAGGTTGTCGCCGACGTCGACCAGTCCTTCCGGGTTGGAGAACTTGGCGAGCGCGACCTGACCGATGGTGCGGGTGAGCCCGTTGGTGAAGGAACCGGAGATCATCCCGTCCTCGCCGATGGAGAACGAACCGAGGGTCCCGATCGGCGAGCCGTCCTGATAGACGGCCGCGAAGTTGCTCGCGCTGTCGGTGAAGCTCGACACCGAGTCGGTGCCGCTGTCGAAGTCCATGTTGACGGTGAGCGGGTTGACCGCACCGTTCGCCCGCTGGATCGAGAAGCTCTGGTTGGTCGCACCGACGAATCGACCGTTCGCATCGAAGCTGACCTCGCCGAGGGCGAGGAGGCGGTCGGCGGCGTCGTTGTCGCTGGACTCGGCGACGAACTCCCAGGTCGTGCCACCGGAGGCCTGGGTGCCCTGCAGCACGAAGGAGAGATCGATGGTGAGCGGCGTGCCCAGCGAGTCGTAGACCACGAAGCTCGTCCGGACGCTCTCGCCCTCCGCGTCGGAGATCTTGGACATCACGAGGGGGTTGGCGAGCCCGGCACCCGGGGTGTCGATGGTGATGTCACCGGTCTCGATGTCGAGATCCTGCACCGTGCCTTCGTTGCCGGTGATCACGATCGAACCGTCCGCGCCGATCACGACCGAGCCACCGAGATCGCTGACACTGCCGATCGCGGTGGAGTCGGTGCCGAGGTACTCGTCGAGGAAGTCGACGTAGTCGCCGAAGGTCGTCGCGAGGCTGGTGATCTCGAAGCTGGCGGATCCCAGATCCTTGCCGCCCTTCTCGACCCCGGCGATGGTGATCGTGCTGCCGACCACCGAAGCCGCTTCGAAGGCGAGGGTGAAGCCGCCCGCCCCGTCGCTCACGTAGATGTCCTGGGCACCGCACTGGGTCGACGCGTCGACCGGGGTGGTGCCGCCGGCATCGGTGTAGAACGCTCGGGACTCGTGCACCGAACCGGTGGTGGCGATCTCGCCGGACGCGTTCAGGTTGCCGTTGAAGATCACGTTGCTGGTCTGCTCGGCGAGGGTCAGCGTTCCCACCGGGATGTTCAGTTCCGCGAGGTTGCCCTCGACGATGTTGAACTGGTCGTCGACCTCGTAGCCCATGACCTTCGCCCCGGACTGGGTCATCAGATCGTTCTCGGGGTTTCGGATGAAGCCGCCCGACCGGGTGAAGTACCGCGAACCCGCCTGGTTCACGATGAAGAAGCCGTCACCCTCGATCGCGAGATCGGTCGCCACGCCGGTGACTCCGATCGCACCGTTGGTGAAGTTGCGCTGGGTGCCGCCGATGGTGACGCCGAGGCCGATCTGGCCGGGGTTGCTGCCACCGGTCGCGTCGCCCGGCGCGGTGCCGAGCGAGAAGTTGCGACTGAAGGTCGGCGCGAACGTCATGCGATTCGACTTGTAGGCCGTCGTGTTGACGTTGGCGATGTTGTTGCCGATCACGTCGAGACGACGCGAGTTGCTGGTGAGACCGGAAAGACCGGTGAAGAGTGCGGTGGTGGATGCCATGTCGGACTCCTGGACTCGCTCGGCGGCTCAGGCCGCGTCGTCGCGTGTGATGGACGGTGATTCGGATTCCGGACCGCTGGAGCCGCGTTCGAGCGCCTCGACGATCCCGGGGGGAAGACTGGTGGCGACCGGCCCGGTGGCGGTCGTGGGCGTGACCTCGGCGTCGCCGCCGAGTCGGACCGCGGCGTCGATCGGAAGCAGCGGCGTGAAGGATGCGTCGTCGGCGGCGAGCTCGCCGTCGATCCGGCGTTCCGCGACCTCGAGCAGGAGCGGTCGGTCCTCGGCGATCACGAGCACCCGCTGGTAGCCCGCGGCCTCCGCGGCGTCGGCGATGCCGGCGAGCCGCTCGGCGAACCCTTCCTCGACCGGCTCCTCGAGCCCGGCCTGGTCGATCGAACGACCGCTCGCGAACTCGCCGTCGGCGGCGCGGGCGAGGAGATCGTCGAAGCCCGCGGTGTCGACCGACGCCCGGCCCTCCGTCGACGAGACGTTCCCGGCGGGTCGGACCGCCGGTTCCAGTCGTCGGAGAAGTTGTCGGGGATCGATGTTCACGTGCGGGTTTCCGGATGGGTCCCGAGGCGGGGTGAGAACGGATCGAGCGCGGATCGAACGATGATCAGGGAAGCGTGCTGGGGTCGACGATGATCTCGACGTTGTCCATGGGCAGGAGGTAGCCGCTGCTCAGTTCGAGCGACACGGTGTCGCCCTCACGCAGCACGGAGAGCACCGAACCCGCGGTTCGATCGCCGGTGGGCAGGATGCCCTGGACGGTCTTGCCGAGCAGATTGCCCGCGGAGGAGAGCTGGTTCTGGAAGACGATGTTCTCGAGCTTCTCGGTCATCGAGATGTCGGATTCGATCTGGCGGATCGAATTCAACTGATCGAGCAGCGCGGAGGAGTCGTTGGGCTCGAACGGATCCTGCTGCTGCAGTTCCGTGAAGATGATCTGCATGAAGTCCTCGGAGGACATCTCGTTAAATCGATTGACGCCGGAGTTGCCCGCCACGCTCGATGCTGCCGATGGAATCGCACTCATGGAAGAAACCTCCGTGACTCACTCGCTCGAAGTGCCGCCGGACCCGGCGAGCACCTCATCGAAGCGGTCCGAATCGGACCGGCCCCGTTCCGATCGTCGGTGCGTCGCGTCGTCGCGTCGTCCCCGACTTCGCTCGTCCGAGGCATCCTGCCGATCGGACGATCCCTGGCCTCCGCGGGCATCCTGCCCGTCGCCGCGGGAATCCCCGCGAGGCCCCGACGAGTCCGCGGTGGTGCGGGCCGTCGACTCGACCGTGAGTCGCTCGACCGCGAAGCCGCGATCCTCGAGGGCGTGTCGCAACACACCCAGGTTCTCACGAAGCAACCCGCGTGCCGCATCCCCGGCGGCCGCGATGACCACCTGCACCCGGCCGGCGTCGAGGCTCATTTCCATTCGCACCTGACCGAGATTTCCCGGATCCAGCCGCATCACGAGGGTTCCACCCCGCTGCGAGCTCAGCGCTTGAAGGCCCCGCGCCACCCCGGCGACGGTGCGTCCAGACTCCGCTCCTGCCTCCATCGGCGCAACCGACGCCGGTCCGTTCGGCAGGGACTGCGCTTCCGGTCCGGGCGATGCCGGCCCGGAGCTCGCGGCGGCGACCGACATCGAACCGGCCGCGGCGAAGCCCGTCGATCCCTGCGATTGGCCCGGCCTCGAGCCCTG
>JAACEA010000407.1 GCA_009936695.1 Planctomycetia bacterium | reverse complement strand
GGTGATCGGGAAGGACGATCAGGCGACGTAGAGCGAGCTTCGCACCGCCTCGGCGATCCGTCTCGCGTTCGGCAGGTACTCCTGCTCGAGATTCGACGCGTAGGGCGTCGGGACGTCGGCGCTGTGGACCCGCATGACGTGGTTGTCGAGATCATCGAAGCAGTGCGCGTGCACCTGTGCGGCGATCTCGGAGCCGGGCGAACCGAAGCTCCAGGACTGATCGACGACGACGCAGGCGTTCGTCCTGCGGACGCTCTCCACGATCGTGTCGATGTCGAGCGGACGGATGGTCCGACCGTCGATCACCTCGCAGGAGATCCCCTCCTTCGCGAGTTCCTCGGCGGCCTCGAGACAGAAGTGGACCGGCCGGCCGAAGGAGACGAGCGTCACGTCGGTTCCGGGCCGACGGATCACCGCCTTGCCGAACGGAACGTAGTGGTCCCCTTCCGGCACGTGACCCTTCATCGCCAGCAGGCGTTCGCTCTCGAGCATGAACACCGGATCGTCGTCCTGGATCGCGGTGGCGAGCAGACCCTTGGCATCGTCCGGGAAGGCCGGGATCGCCATCTTCAGCCCGGGCACGTTCGAGAAGAGCCCCTCAACGCACCATGAGTGCGTGGAGCCGAGCTGACCACCCGCGCCGTCGTTTCCGCGGAAGACGATCGGACAACCGAACTGACCACCGCTCATGTAGAGCATCTTGGGCGCGTTGTTCAGGATCGGATCGGCGGCCACGAGACTGAACGACCAGCTCATGAACTCCACGATCGGACGGAGACCGAGCATTGCCGAGCCGATCGCCATGCCGGCGAATCCGCTCTCGGAGATGGGCGTGTCGATGATCCGGCGCGGACCGAACTCCTCGAGCATCCCGCGGCTCACCTTGTAGGCCCCGTCGTACTGCGCGACCTCCTCGCCGAGCAGATAGACGCGGGGGTCCCGGTGCATCTCCTGGGTCATCGCTTCGCGCAGGGCGTCACGGAATTCGATCACGCGCTCGCTCATCGGTTCTCCTCCGCATCGGTCACGATCTGGGGCATGCTGGTCCCGAGGTACGGTCCGAACCGCTCCACGTAGACGTCGGTGTGAAGTTCCTCGATCGGGGGTTCGGGTGAGGCCTCGGCCCAGGCGATCGACTCGCGGACGAGGAGCTTCTGCTCCTTCCCGAGCGCCTTGAATCCGGCCTCGTCGAGAAGGCCCGCCTCGTACATCGCGTCGCGAAGACGAGTGATCGGATCATCCGACTCCCACTGCTCCTCTTCGTCCCGAGTCCGGTACTTCCGGGGGTCCGACATCGAGTGGCCCTTGAACCGGTAGGTCTTGAGGTCGACCATCGCCGGCCGGCTCTCGGCCCGCGCGGTGTCCGCGACGTCCTTCATGGCTTCATAGACGTCGATGACGTCCATGCCCTCGATCTCGTAGCCACGGAGGCCGCATCCCTCGCCCTTCGCGATGATCCGGTTCGCCATCGAGGTGCCCCGTTCGATCGAGGTGCCCATCGAGTAGCCGTTGTTCTCGACCACGAAGATCACCGGGATGTCGAACAGGCTCGCGAGGTTCATCGCCTCGTAGAAGGCGCCCTGGTTGAGCGCGCCGTCCCCCAGGAAGCAGAGGCTCACGTGTTCGCTGGTCCCGCCGTCGATCACCTCGTCCTGGTACTTCTTGGCGAAGGCGAGTCCGGCTCCGAGCGGGGTCTGCGCCCCGACGATCCCATGCCCCCCGAAGAGGTTGTTCGGCTTGTCGAACATGTGCATCGACCCGCCCTTGCCCTTGGCGCAGCCACCGATGCGTCCGAACATCTCGGCCATGCAGTACTTCGGGTGCATTCCCCGGGCCAGTGCGTGGCCGTGATCGCGATACGCGGTCACGATCGGGTCCTCGTGGCGGACCGCGGCGGTGCAACCCACCGCGACGGCCTCCTGGCCGATGTAGATGTGACAGAAGCCACCGATCTTCTTGTCCTGATACGCCTGCATCGTCCGCACCTCGAACTCGCGGATCAGCAGCATCTGACGAAGCCACTCATGCAGTTGTTCGGGCGTCGCGGAGGTGCGTTCGGCCAGCGGACGTAGGCCGCCGGCGGCGGTACGAGCAGGGTCGGTCACGGAGGACATCCAGTTTCTCCGGGCGGAGTCGGGGACGGGCGGCGAGACGCGCACGGTCTCGCGAATCCCTGATTATGGCGGGCCCGAGGGCCCGCGGCAACCTCGAATCGAATCGCTTTCGCCGGGTGGGAACCCGGGCGGGAATGTCCGGAATCCGAAAGGCGTGACCTCTGCCCCCGGTTGGAACACCCGGTCAGCGGTCCGAGGTGCCCCTCCGGTGCTCTGGGCGTCAGTTCGAGGCGACCTTGTCCTCATCCGCGGATTCCAGAAGCCTCGCTCGGAGCAGGAGAAGCGCCATCTCGAGCTGGGCATCGATCCCATCGTCGATGAGGGTGCGAGGATCCGGGCGATCCGCCGGATCACGGTCGGCGTCCCAATCCGCGATCAGATCCGCCGAGCGTCGAAGGTCGTATGCCTTCTGATTCTGCTCCGGCGTCATCGAAACGGTGATGTCGGGATTCACCCCCCAGTCGTCGCCTCCCTGGGTCTTGTGCACCAGCCGACCGCGTTCCTCCCCCGCCGCCGGCGGAAGTGCGTAGTACTGGGTGGTCAGCTTCAGCGCCGCCTGCCCGGTTCGATCGGAGACGTCGTGGAGCGACTGGACGCTCCCCTTGCCGAAGGTGCGTTCGCCCACCACCACCGCCGCCTCATGGACGTCGAGACATCCGGAGACGATCTCGCTGGCACTGGCGGAACCCTGGTTCACCAGGACGGCCAGCGGCAGCCCCTTGAGGAACGCCATCTGCGGCGTCGCGGGGCGACTCCACACCGTGATCCCGTCGCGATCCTCGCAGGAGACGATCTCGCCGTTCTCCACGAACAGGTTCGAGAATCGGATCGCGCTGTCCAGAAGACCGCCGGGGTTGAACCGGAGATCGAGGATCAGCCCGCGAAGATCCCGCGTCGCCCGCATCTCGTCCACCGCGACGAGGAAGTCGTTGAAGCTCTCGTCGTTGAACGAGGTGAGCCGGATGTAGCCGATGCCGTCCTCGGGATCGATGAACCAGTCCCAGCTGGGGGTCCCGTCCTCGTCGAGGGACTTCTTGAACCACCCGTTGACCGAACGGATCTTGATCCGGTTGCGGACCAGCGGAACCTCGAGCGGTTGCTCCACACCCTCCCGACGCAGCGAAAGGAGGACCTCTTCGCCTTCCGGCCCGGTGATCTCGTCGACGGCGCGAGTGAGGCTCCAGCCGGTGGTCGGAATCCCATCGACCGCGACGATCCGGTCGTTCTCGAGCACGCCCCCACGCGAAGCGGGCGATCCTTCGAGCGGATTGACGATCATGATCTCCCGCTTGTCGTCGTGGCGGATCATCACGCCCACGCCGACGAAGTCGCCCTGGACCTGCTGCTGGAAGCGGCGAAGCTGCTCGGGCCAGATCACCTGCGTGTACTGGTCGGAGTAGGCGTCTTCGAGTCGATAGGTCGCACCTTCCGCGAACTCGCGGAGGATGACCTCGTCGGGAACCTTGATGGAATCACGATTGCCTTCGAGCAGCGCCCGCATGATCCGGTGGTAGTCCTGCCGCGAGACGTTGGCCGCGGGCAGCTCGGCGAGCGATGCCCGCTCCGCCTCCACCATGTCCCGCCACGCCTGGACCTTGCTCCGATCCGCCAGTCCCGGGAAGTTCTCGACGAGCTGATCGGTGGTCGAGAAGATCTCGACCGCCTCGAGCCCACCGTCGAGCAGCGGCTTCCACCCGCAGTTGGAGACGTGTTCGCTGGCGGCGGTGCGGAGCGAGGCTCGAACCATCCGCTCGGAGATTCCGTTCAACGCCTCCTTCCAGTCTTCCGCGAAAGCCTCGTTGAATTCAGGGAACTCCGTCTCCGGTTCGAGTCTCGCCATGTTTCGGGCGCGAAGTTCGTACAGGGCCCGCGGCGCATAACGGGCGAGCAGTCCGATGCGACGATTGACCTCTTCGAGCCTCGCCTCGTAGTCCGCGTGCTCGGCCTTCCGATCGGTGTCCTCATGAAGCGTCCGCAGCCGGAACAGGATCTCCTGCACCCGCAACCAGTCGCGGTCCGCGCGGGCGACGGCCTCGACGGCCTCCGCCTGCTTCACCAACGCTTCGATCTCGGCCGCCTCGAGCACCGCGTTCCAGTCGTCGGAGAGCGTCTGGAGCCGGACCGCCGCGGTGAGCGCCGCCGTGACGTCGTCCTCCGCGAGCTTCGCCTCGAGCTCCTCGGTCGCTTCGCGACGTCCGGCGTCGCGGTCGTCGTCCGATTGCTCGTCATGGCCGTCGCGGGCCTCCAGTGCCAGGCGGAGCTCGGCCCTCGCCGCCTCATCGGCATCGGCCGGCAATCGGGCGAAGTGCGACTCCACCGCCGCATCGTCACCGTCGATCGCGGCCTCCCAGAGACTCGCCCGCCACGCCTCGACCGTGTCCGGCACGACTGGTGGATCCTGGACGATCGCACTCGACGACGCTGAGACCGCGAGCACCAGGCCGGCGGTCAGGAATCGGAAGAAAGCGGGGCGTCGATCGAACATGCTTGAAATCCTCGAAAACTGGTCTGAATCCACGTCGTCGGGTGCACGGCGCGCCGGGTGGTGCTCGCGACACTCGCCGGTCTTCATCGAGCCGGAATCCACACCGGTTGACCATCTGACCGCGAGAGCCCTTTTTCATACCCTACCGAAGCCGGAAAGTTCGCATGGCTCCGCGAGTTCGGATTCTTATCAGACGCCGGACCGGATTCACGACCAGGAGCATCTCACCAGATGGCCACGCCGCGATTGAACAGAACTCCCGCGATCGGGGAAGGTCGGGCTCGGTGCGAGTCCTGCAACTACGACCTCCGCGGGATCGCGGTCGGTGGACGATGCCCCGAGTGCGGTGCCGTCGTCCCCGCCCCCCCCGCCACGGCCGCCATCGACCAAGACCGCCCGGACCACCGCGACTCCGGGCTCCACGTCATCGCGGTGAGCCAGTACTTCGCCTTCGTTCCGATGTCCGGGCTGCTTCTGGCGGGCTGTGCCGGTGCGGCCCTCGGCGTCGTGTCGGTCTTCGGACCGATCACCCGACTCGTGGCCCTGCGGTCCAGATGGCGAATGAGCCCGCTCCGTGCGATCCAGCCCACGAGCTTCGGAGAACGCCTCCATCATCTCGCCCTGATCGAAGTCGTCGTCGCGCTGGCCTATCTCGCGTCGATCTTCCTCCCGCTTCCCCCGGAAGCTCATCTTCCGCTCTCCGCCGCCTACGCCCTCATGGCGACGCTTTCGGTGGTGATCACGAATCTGATGCTTTCGAGGATCTTCACGGAATGGGACTTCTCGCTTCCCATCCTGCTCGCGAAGCTCGGCCTCGTGGCCGGTTGTCTTGCGGGACTCGCGACGACCGTGGTGATCGTGGTGCGCGTCGCGCGACCGGGCCCCGACCTCGTCGCCATCGTCACGGTGCTCGGTCTGGTGATCGGCATCATCACGTCGCTCCTCGCGGTCTTCGCCGCCCGTGACGGGATCGGACGGGTGGAGGAGGTGCTGATCACCGATCTGATCGAGGCACATGCGGAACGAGTCGGCCGGGAACCGACGCCGCTTGCGGATCGCTTCCGTCGAGATCACGGTTCCGACCCCCTGCCGCTCGAGACCGAACGCCCCCCGATCCGGGAGGACCTCGAGCAGCCGTGAATCAACGATCGCGAAAGGCATCCTCGGCGAGATCGATCGCGCGCCCGAGGGCGGCGGCCTTCGCCACCGTCTCCTCCCACTCCGCGGCCGGCGAGGAGTCGAGCACCACACCCGCCCCGGCTTGAAGATGGACCGCCCAGGAATCGCCGTCGGACGCGAACGGAACGACCATGGTCCGAAGGGCGATCGCGATGTCGAGGTTTCCATCGAGGTCGAGGGCACCGATGCCGCCCGCATAGGGACCACGCCGAACCGGTTCGAGTTCGTCGATGATCTGCATCGCCCGGACCTTGGGCGCGCCGCTCACCGTGCCCACGGGAAGCGTGGCGCGGAGGGCGTCCAGCGCATCAATGCCGGGGCGAAGCCGGCCCGAGACCACCGAGCCGATGTGCATCACGTGGCTGTAGCGTTCGACCTCCATCACCTGATCGAGCTCGATCGATCCAGCCACGCAGACCTTGCCCAGATCGTTGCGACCGAGATCGACCAGCATCACGTGCTCGGCCCGCTCCTTGCCGTCGGCCAGCAGTTCGGCCTCCAGGGCCCGATCCTCCGCCTCGTCGCGCCCTCGTCGACGGGTCCCCGCGAGCGGACGGTTCACGACGTGTCCATCGCGGACGCGACAGAGGATCTCGGGACTGGCGGCGACCAGCATGCAACCCCGAGCCTGGAGATAGATCTGATACGGGGAGGGATTGACGATTCGGAGTGCGCGGTAGAGATCGAACGGGTCCGCCCGCGTGGTTCGCTCGAACCGCTGGCTGAGGACGACCTGGAAGGCGTCTCCGGCCCGGATGTACTCCCGGGCCCGTTCCACCGCGGCCTCGAAATCGCGGCGCGACATGCTCGATTCGGTCGGCGGCTCCGGTGATCGGTCGAGATCGAGGTCGATGCGACCCGGCTCCAGTCGAACCGCGTCGTCGAGCATCGATTCGACCAGCGCATCGGCCGCCTCCTCCGCCGCGGTCGTCGCGGCCTCCGCATCGCCGTGATCACGGATCGATTCGGGTGGCGGCGGCGGCGGTGGCGGCGGCGGTGGTGGGACCGGCTTCGACGGTAACGACAGCAACAACAACAACAACAGCAACGGCAACGCTGGCAGCGCTGGCAGCGCCCCTGGATCGCCGAGTGGCGGCGGCGGTGGCGGCGGCGGCGGCGCCTTTGGCAGGCCTTGGGCCGGCAGCGGCGACAATAGCGATCCGTTCGGTGCCGACTCTGGGGACGACACGTGGACCACCTTTGGCGGCGATAGTGCCACCGCTGGTGGCGGCGGCGTGGGTGCAGCGGCGGCAGGTGCAGCGGTAGCAGCAACAAGCGGTGTCGATGATTTCGATTTCTGGGGTGGTGGCAGTAGCGGTGGGGGCGGCGGAGGG
>JAACEA010000406.1 GCA_009936695.1 Planctomycetia bacterium | reverse complement strand
CGGACCGTCACGACCGGGCCGTTCCGACCGGCGGTCTTGATGTCGATCCGTCCCTTGCCGCCCCGGCTCTGCGGGCGGGCGCCGTCTTCGGCCTGGACGAGGTACTCGGTGAGCGAGGTCCGCTTTCCGTAGCCGTTCTCGGTCACGGTGAGCAGGTCGGTGTCGTCCTCGGCCCGGACCAGGCCGACGACCTTGTCCGAGTCGGCGAGGTCGATGCCCTTCACGCCCGCCGCGGCACGCCCCATGACCCGGGCGTCGTTCTCGTCGAAGCGGATCGCCATGCCCCGCGAGGTCGCGAGAAGGACGTGGTCGTCGCCCCGGGTGAGCACCACGCCGACGAGATGGTCCTCGTCGTTGAGATTGAGGGCGATGATCCCGCTTCGGTTGACGTTCCGGAAGTCCTTGAGCGACGTCCGCTTGACCCGGCCGGCGCCGGTCGCGAAGAAGAGGTAGTCCTCGCTCTTCTCGAAGTCGCTGATCGGAAGGAAGAACCGGACCGATTCGCCTTCCTTGAGATCGAGGACGTTCGCGATCGATCGTCCCTTGCTGGTCCGGCCCGCTTCGGGGATCTGCCATACCCGGATCTTGAAGACCCGTCCGGTGTCCGTGAAGCAGAGGAGATCGTGGTGGGTGCTCGCGGTGAAGATGTGTTCGGTGAAGTCGCCCTCCCGGGCGTCGCCACCCTTGATGCCGACGCCGCCTCTTCCCTGCTGGCGATAGGTGTCGACGGGAAGTCGCTTGATCCAGCCGCTGTGGGTGATGGTGACCACCACGCGATGCTCCTGGATCAGCTCCTCCATCTCGAAGCCTTCGACTTCGCCGTCCTCGATCTCGGTCCGGCGGGTGTCGGCGAACTTCTCTCGGATCTCGAGGCAGTCCTCGCGGATCAGCTGCCGCACCTTCTCGTCGTCGGCGAGGATCGCCTCGTAGCCTTCGATCTCCTCGTGGATCGATCGAAGTTCCCCGGCGAGCTTCTCGATCTCGAGTCCGGTGAGCTGGATGAGTCGGAGGGCGCCGATCGCCTCGGCCTGCACGCGGGTGAGCAGGGCGCCGACCTCGCCGTCGACCTCGGCGTTCGCCGCGTCGAGCAGCCGCTGCGGGATCAGCGGTGCGTAGGCATGGTCGGCGGGGATCTGGAATCGCCGCTCCATCAGTCGGTTGATCGCCTCGTCCCGGGTCCGGCTGGCGCGGATCAGGCGGATCACCTCGTCGATGTCGCAGACCGCGTAGATCAGGCCTTCGAGCTTGTGGGCCTGCTGGCGGGCCTGCCGCAGCAGGAATTCGGTCCGGCGACGGATCACTTCACGTCGATGTTCGATCCAGTAGTCGATCAGCGCCCGCAGATCGAGGGTCCGCGGCTGGCTGTTGACCAGCGCGATGTTGATGATCGAGAACGTCGACTGCAGCGGGGTGAACTGGTAGAGCTGTCGCTCGACGACGTCGGGGTTTCCGCCCTTCTTCAGGACGACCAGGATCCGGGTGCGGGCATCGCGACCCGAATGGTTCCGGACGTCGGAGATCTCGGCGATCTTCCCGGTCTTCGCGGCCTCGACGATCTTCTCGATGAGGCTGCTCTGATTCACCTGATAGGGGATCTCGTCGATGATCAGCACGTCGCGGCCGTTCTGGATCTCCTGCCGCACGCGTCCACGAACGGTGATTCGGCCGCGTCCGGTGGTGTAGGCCTGTGCGATGCCCTGGCGACCGACGATCACGCCGCCGGTCGGGAAGTCGGGCCCGGGGACGGTCTGGAGAAGTTCCGCCAGCGGCAGTTCGGGATCGTCGAGGACGCGGATCACCGCGTCGCAGATCTCGCCCGCGTTGTGGGGCGGCATGGAACTCGCCATGCCCACCGCGATGCCGCTCGAGCCGTTCACCAGGAGGCTGGGGAACTTCGCGGGCAGGACCACGGGTTCCATCAGGCGTTCGTCGTAGTTCGCCTTGAAATCGACCGTCTCGTACTTGAGGTCCTCGAGCATCGCGACCGCGGCCGCGGTCATCCGGGCCTCGGTGTATCGCATCGCCGCCGGGGGATCGCCTTCGATCGAACCGAAGTTCCCCTGCTTGTCGATCAACAGGCAGCGGGTCTTCCAGTTCTGGCCGAGGTTGACCAGGGTCGGATAGATCACCGACTCGCCGTGCGGGTGGTAGTTGCCCGAGGTGTCGCCGGCGATCTTCGCGCACTTGATGTGCTTGCGACCGGGCGACAGGTTGAGGTCGTTCATCGCGACGAGGATTCGTCGCTGCGATGGCTTCAGACCGTCGCGCACGTCGGGCAGCGCGCGGTCCATGATCGTGCTCATCGCGTAGGTGAGGTACGAGTCGTGGAGTTCGCGTTCGATCTCCAGATCGACGACTTCGCCGATGGCGCCGACCGCCGAGGCGTCGTCGGTGCCGTCGTTTTCCGGGGGCGGTTCGGGCGTGGTCGAGTCTTCGCTCATGCGGGGCGTCGCTGCTCTCGAGGGGGCGTCGAAGTGACGGGGGGAGTCCTTCGAAGGGCATGCCTTCGAGGGTGTTTTCCGGACACCGAATTCTACCGGAAACCGGCCGTTCGCGGGTTGCTCGGACCTCGGTCGGAGCGAGGATTCGGTTCGCTTTCCGGGAGGCTGGAGCGGTGGTTCGACCGGTCAGTTGGACGGGGTCAGCAGCGCCACGTATTCGATGTTCCCCGGGACCCCTCGGCGTTTCGCGGTCTTGCCGCCCACCAGTGGTGACGCGGTGGCCCCGAGCACCTCCACGCCGAGATCCGGCAT
>JAACEA010000405.1 GCA_009936695.1 Planctomycetia bacterium | reverse complement strand
CGCCGCCGATCGACTCCGGCAGGAGCTTCCCACCTCTCGCGCCGTCGTCACGGTCGAAATCGACGCCCCACGCCGTGGTCCGATCGGTGAAGGGCATCCGAAGGTCCCCGACCTCGGGTGCCGGCCCGGTCGTGCCCTCGGGGGCGTCGATCTCCTCCTCGCTCGCGACGCGTTCCTCGTTCGAGGTGAGGACGGTCCGGGCGAGCAGGACGCCGCCCACCACCACCCCGATCGCCGCGAAGCCGAACAGGCTTCGACGGAAGGCGACTCCGATGATCGCATCCCGGTCGCGGGTGGGCCGGTCGTTCATCGATCGCTTCCGGTGGCGGTGATCGGCCGGGCCGCTCCAGGGCCGAGTTCATAGATCGCGATCGGCTCCGCGGCGTGGTCCGCGATCTCACTGCGACTGCGAGCGAGGCGGATCGCCCGATCCCGGGCGTTGTCGTCGGGGCGGAGGAGTTCGAATTCGGCCCGCGCCGAGGCGGCACCGACGTCGTCGCCGGCCGCGGCCCGGATCGTCGACGCGAGGAACCACGTCTGCGCCCGTTGCGAATCGAGCGCGAGACTTCGATCCACCGCGACGATCGCGGCCTCGAGCCCTTCCGCTTCGGCGTCCTCGGTGGTCGCCCGGCGGGCAAGCTGGAACCGGACCGTCGCGAGTTCGTTCCACACCCGCTCGTCGCGGGAGAAGTCGTACCCGCGTTCGACCGCGACCGGATACCGGGCCGCGATGATCCGCTCCAGTCGTCGCGCCGCGTCCTCGAGGTCGCCGTTCTCGCGGGCCACCACGGCGGCGTACCAGTCGACGGCCCACGGCCAGCGGAGATCCTCGGCATCGGCCGCACGACCGAGGGCCGCGGCCGCATCGTCGACCCGCCCCTCGATGAGCATGGCACGTCCCTGGTTGATGGCACCGTCCGAGATCCCGAGACGCTCGACCGTCTCGAAGGCCTCGACCGCCTGCGCAAGCTGCCCCTTCGCCACGCCACCGCCGGAGCCGGCCCGGACCAGTCCGATGCCGTAGTCGTTCCATCGCTCCCAGGTCGCCGCGGTGACCGTGGTGGTCGCGACACGCGTCGTCGAGGCGTCGCCGACCGGCATGCTCACCGTCGTCGTCGCGAGGTCGAGGATCGGAAGGGTCTCGAGAAGCCTCCTGCCTTCCTCGGGCCCGAACGCGTGGCGCATGAGCTGCGAGTCGAACTTCCGGTAGCGAACGCGGCCCCGGATCTCCAGCTCACCCGAGGCGTCCGGCGGGATCTCGATGCGATAATGGGTGAGATCCGCCGCACCCGGCGGGATCTGGTGGTTGTAGAGCGGAACGAAGATGTCCTCAGGATTCCGTTGTTCGATGCGCCGCCCCTCGCGATCGAGCAGCCACACGTCGAGGAACTTCGCCCGGGGATCGACCGCGCCGTCATCGAGAATCCGACCGCTGGATCCGATCGATCTCGATCCGGTGGCGATGTCCGACACCAGTCGAGCCTCGATCTCGATCCAGATCTCGTTGGAATCGGCGGTTCCCTGGGTCAGCGGATGCCCGAGCCGAAGCGTGCGGGTCACCGCCTCGAGCAGCACCGTCTCCCCGGGCTCGATCCACGTCGGCGACGCACCGATCGGCCCTCGGAACGCACCGTCGACCCGGCCTTCGGCGCGAAGCCCGATGAGATCGAGTCGAATCGCCTCCTCGTTCATCCGCGTGCAGGCGTCGATGACCCGATCGAGTCGTTCCGCCGCCTCGGGCCCGGGGGTGGTCGCCATCGCGATCGCGGCCAGACCGGTGTTCGCCGCATGGAAGCCGTGGTGATGGACCGTCGCCTCGCCCGAATCGTCGCGAACCCGAGCCGCGACGGTGTCGCTGGGAACAAGCGGCATGTGGCAGCCGTTGCAGTCGTCACTGATCTGCGGCGGCCAGTACCAGGAACCGATGCCTCGGCCGGAGACTCCGGAGAGTCGCCAGGTGTCGTAGTGGTTCTGTCCGGGAAGCCACTTGTATCCGTTCAGGACTTCCGGCAGGAAGACCTTGTGACAGGCCCCGCAGAACTCCGCGGACTCGTGCACCGGCTTGAGGAACGTCCGCTTGTGGAAGTCGGGCTTCGCGAGAATCAGCTGGCGATTGACCCACTGCAGGAACGGCGAGCCGCTGAAGGCGAAGGGGTACCGGGGTGGATCCTTGAACGTGTAGGACGCGTTCCCCAGCGTGGAGACGTCCTCGATCCCGTGACAGACGATGCAACCGATGCTCGCACTGCCCAACGGGTCGATCGCGACCTCGTCGGCGGCGGCGGGATCGGTCCATCGATCCTGTTCCCAGGAGCCGGACATCAGGATCGCCGGATCATGGCATCCAGCGCAGAATCGACTCGGCCCGAGGTCGTCGAAGCGATCGAGCATCGCCTGGCGGGTGTTGCGGACGCTGAACGCGTAGAGCGGATTGTTGAAGGAACTCGACGCGTGCACGGAGTCGGCCCACTGGGCGTGCGCATCAGCATGGCACTCGATGCAGTGCTCGTTGCCGAGCAGATGCTCGGTGGGAACCGTCCCGCCGTGCGCGGTCTCGAGCAGCGACGGTGCGAACGCCGGGGTCGAGGACGTGGCGAGGGCCACGGGGACATCGAGCGCCGGCCTCGGCACGGGCGTCCCGGTGGAGACGGCGAAGGCGAGTGCCGCGGTCACGATGCCACCGACGCCCCACGCGAGTCCCCCGCCCCACCGCAAGCGTGGTCCGACCAGGCGATGCAGGATGAAGAGCCAGATGGCGACCAGCGGACTCGCGGCGTGCACCCAGAAGACCACCGACCGCACCGCGGGTGCGTCGATCCCGAAGCGAATGCCGAAGACCTCGACACGAACCAGCGCCACCCCCGTGACCAGGAGGGCGATGCCGATCCAGAGCAGTCCCCACCCGACCGCGACGGCACGGCGGTTGGGGCGAAAGCGTCCACGCCGGGCATGCCCGATTCCGTAGACCACGAAGGGAACCAGGATCATCAGGCCGAGGACGAGGTGGGCGAGGAAGGCCCAGAGGTAGAGTCCGTCCTCCCTCGATTCACCGGAGATCCAGGCCGCGAGATCGGTCGCGACGAGATACAGGCTGTCGATGCAGAGGATGCCGAAGAGCAGCAAGAGCAGGCGAAGCCACCAGCGAAGCCCGCTGGTCACCACGGGCCCCCGGGGCCCGCTCCGCCTTGGATTGCGATTCTGGGAATCCATGAGGTCCTCGCTTACTGTAGCAATCGGACCTTCAGGGACTCCGCTTCGATGATTCGAACCGGCGGACCATGATCGGCAGGCCGAGCGGCCGCTTCCCGGTCAGTGCGGGACTTCCTTGACCGCGTTCCGGTTCCAGGCGGGGACCCGGACCGTGATGGGGCCCTTGCCCTCGATTCGACACTGGCACGCGAGTCGACTGTTGATCTGGAGGCCCGGCGCCTCTTCGACCCGGTCCTCCTCGTCCTCGTCGCTCTCGCTGACCTCGTCCATGCCCTGCTCCACGTAGACGTGGCAGGTCGAACAGGCGCAGACGCCGCCGCAGGCATGCTCGATGTTGATGCCGTGCTCGATCGCGAGCTCGAGGAGATTCTCACCCTCCCCCCCCATGAGATCCCATTCGGCCTGTTCGGTGCTGGTCAGGCCCTCCGGGTCCTCGAGAATGAACTTCACGGGTACGACCGGGGGGCCGTGTGCCTCATCGCTGTGCTTCATGTGCATCGGACGTGATCCTCTGATCGAACCGGAATTGTCTGCCTTCGGGACCGTTTTACCGGCCGTCCTGAATGATAGTCGTTTGACGGCCTCGGTTCCCGGGAATGGGAATCGATGGCGTGCTACCCTGAAGGCTTCGCCCCTTCGACCGGACACGATGCAGGCTTCGATTCAACAACATCCCGATCCACTGGGCTGCACCGCCGCGGAGTACGTGGCCGCGG
>JAACEA010000404.1 GCA_009936695.1 Planctomycetia bacterium | reverse complement strand
TCCCCGTCGGCCGTCGTGGGAATCGCCTCCGCGATCTGCGCGAATCCCGCCTCGACCAGGAGCCGCCAGGTTGGTTGATCGACGTGATACTTCAGGACGACCCGAAGCGCCCGAATGGCGTCGTCGACCGTGGGCCGCTGGATCTCGAAGGCGTCGCGCGGGCCGAGCGAGGGATCCGAGCCGCGAAGCCCGTCCAGTCGCCGCTGTCGCCGACGAGCGTCGATCATGACGAGCGGCCGATCGGATCCGATCGCGATGCTGCCGACCGCGCCCCACGCGGCGTCGGCGTCGAGGAAGCGGCCGTCGGTCTCGGCCTGTTCCGCCGCCGCGATCCACTCGTCGATCGCCGCTTCGATGATGCGAAGCACTCGGGGATCCAGGTCGGGTGGGAGTCCGGCGGCGCGAAGGTCCGCGAGCTCGAAGATGGCCCGGGCGGTCTCGTCGTCGAGTTCGAGATCGTCGATCGCGCCGAGGAGTCGTTCGGCGTCGTTGGTTCTTTCGGCCATCGCGGCGTCATCGAGTTCGAGATACCGATCGAGCGCACGAGAGAGCTCGGAGTCCGGGACGGGCGGGTCGCTCAGGATCGCGATCGTGGCGTCGATGCCTTCGGAGCGGGCCGTGACCCAGGCGTCGCGACTCCACTCGGCGATCACGTCGTTCGCCGTCATGGCGGTCGGCGGCCGATATCGATCGACCTTCGGTCCGTGACCGGCGCAGCCGGCCACGAGCATGATGGACAGCATGCCGTGCAACGCGAGGAAACCGACGCGGGAGTTCTTCAAGTGGATCCTTCGAAGCAAGGTCTGGTCGGAACGCTTGGATTCAATCGTACCGAGGGATGATCGCGCATCGGGATCCCATGCGAAACCTCGGCGTGCTTCACGAGGTGAGGCACGCCGAGGCGGTCGGTCGAGGCATGGCGATCAGTCGGTGCGTCGCCGGCGTCGTCCGGCGAGCGCGGGAAGAAGAATCGCAAGCGTCGCCGGCGCGGGAATCGTCGCCGGTGCGTCGGCGGTTCCGAAGACCCACGCATCGGCGGCACCGTCGGTGAGGATACGGTCGCCGAAACCGATCATGGATTCCTCCCAGCCGCCATTCGCGTCACTGGTCCAGTAGTGCCAGTAGTCGACGTACGGCGGGGTGCTTCCATCCCCGTAGTCGGCGTCGGAGTCGAGTTCGATCTCGACCAGGAAATCGCCGAAGGAGTAGCTGATGACGTCGTAGTCGAACGCGAAGCCGGCGTCGGTCGAGTCGGCGGCGATCAATTCGAGCGCTTCCTGGCCGCTTATCGATCCTTCGAAGAAGAGATCGACCACGTAGCTGTTGCCCGAGAGGAAGTCGAACTGGATCATCGCCGTCGAACTTCCGGCGCCCACATCCCATCGGCCCGCGAGATCGGCATGGGTCGAAGAGACGGGCAGGAGCATCGCGGTGGTGATGACGGATCGGACGATGAAGGTTGGTTCACGAAGAACGGACATGCATGCACTCCAACCGGATTCGCGCCGGTTCGCGGGGCGGATCGCGGGCGATCACGCAGCAGCGTGTTCGATCCCCACGTGCGATGAACGGTCGACTCGATCGGGTGATACGGCATCACGCCAATGATGGTCGGTCGCCCGTATCGCGCGGGCCCGAAGGAATGCCGTGCTTGACGACCCGACTCGTTCGATCGAAGGCCCATGGAGGACATCCGATGAACACACGGTGCCGCGTGCGTGACGGATTCTCACCGTCTTCCTCAAGCACGACGCGAAGACGATAGCAGATCACGCGCCGAGCAATCCTCGCGCTGATGCGGGGACCGCATCGATCACTCGATCACGAGTTCCAGCGTGTAGCGGCGGGTATCCGGGCCCGGTCCGGCGGCGGGAATGACGTAGTTCAGTTCCAGCTCGGTCTCCCCCGCTTCCTGTGCCACGAAGCGAATGTACTGCGTTTCGATCTGTGATTCGTTGGCGCGTTCCGTATCCGATTGCCGTGTCTTCGTGCCGTCCACGAGGAGATACTGGGCGTTGGGTTCGCGGACGAGTTGCCAGACGTATCCGGTCGAAGGGTTCGATTGGAGTTCGATGACGAGCATCTGTCCGCTGCGGAGACGAATGGTGCTTCCGTTCTCCGCGGCCCCAGCGACGACGGCATCCGCGGGAATCCCCGATGGCGTTGAACGACAGCCACCAATCAGGATGAAGAGGAGCAGTGCGGTCGCAAGGGCCAGGGACGATGGCATCACGGAATGAATGGAGCGGGACATGGGCGTTTCCTGGACGAGGCGTGAATGGAGACGGTGGAACAGGGTATCGGGAGGCGGCAGAAGGCGGAGCGAATCTCGTGACAGGCAGAAAAGCGTCGAACAGCAGCGAAAAACACCGAAACCAAACCAAAAAAACGCTAAAAGACGCGATCGTGTATCGCTACTTAGATTATAGGACGTGTGTTCCACGTGGAACATCAGGCTTCGTTTCGTCGTCCCCCCCACGCTCTCC
>JAACEA010000403.1 GCA_009936695.1 Planctomycetia bacterium | reverse complement strand
TGGTGGTCATCGTGGGTGGCATGCTGATCGCCGGATTGACCTGGTGGACCACGGACCGTGAACGCCGGCTCCGAGCCGAGATCACGGCGATCGAGACCCGAATGGTGGCCGAAATCGCCAGTCGGGACGCCGCGATCGCCCGACTTGGACGCGACCGGCGGATCGCTCGGCTGGAGGTCGTCGAACGGTCCGAAGATCTGGACGGAGAAGGCCCGAGGACGAGCCTCCTTTTCATCGAACTCGACGACGGGGGCCGGGAAATCGCTCGCCGCGAGATGGACGTGCCGGGGGACGTGATCTACGTGGACGCCTGGACCGCGAGATTTCCCGCGGAATCGATCGCTTCCGCGGACGATCCCTTCCGGGATCGAACCCTGGTGCTGCTCCGCAGGATCTACTCCGATCGGATGCCACCCCGCGACGGCATTCCGATCGACACCCCCGGTGGTGTTCCCGACGGCTACGCAGGCTCCGACGAGGCACGCTTCGAACAGGCGATCTGGAAACGCTTCTGGACCCTGGCCTCCGATCCGGACGCCGCCGATGCCGCAGGAATCCGGGTCGCGCAGGGCGAGGCGGTCTACAAGCCGATGCGACCGGGCGAGTCCTACGAACTGCGGGTGGAGGCCGCCGGCGGCATGACGCTGGTACCGGTCCTCGCTCAGGCGAGCGCGGCGACGCGGGACCCCTGATCGGGGGAGCGTATATGCTCCTCTTCGCCATGAATTCGACCATTCGAGCCATTCTGACGCTCGCCATGCTCCTTTCCGCGACCGCTGCGGGAGGCTGCGCGAGCAACTCCATCGAGATCGGCGTGACCACCCGCGCCGAGACCTATCTCGAGATCGACGATCGCTTCGAGTTGCTCACGGCGGATCCCCCCCGCTGTGCCATGCTCCCGGCGATCATGACCGGTACCAACCCGGGCCGCGGCGTCGCCGCGGACATGGCCATCGACCAGGCGCTCAAGCGGAACTACCAGACACCGCGGTTCTCGTTCAACGCATCACCCGAACCCGAGCCGATCAACGTCGTCCAGCACTACCAGGTGGCCGACCGGTGCCTGGACAACGGCCTGCTGGAGGACCTCCGAAAGCTGCTCGCGTCGCACGCGTCGAGCAACTATCCCGATCCGGACGTCGCTGCCAGGATCGCCCGATGTCTCGGCGTGAGGTATCTCATCTTTCCCCAGGTCACCGGCGTGTCGACGGACAATGCCGGCCGATTCACCTTCGCCGGCCTCACGTTCATCCGCACTGGTTGGATCTCGATGGAGGGCACCCTGCAGATCTGGGACGCCGAGAGCCGAGGCATGGCCTGGCAGTCCGCCGGGCAGTGCTCGCTGACCGCGGAAAACGTGGTCGGAATCTCACCGCCGGTCCAGTCGGCGATGGACGCGCTCTTCGGCACCCTGATCGGCGACTTCGCCATCGGCCGCAGCGCCTCGATCGTGAGCGGGACCCTCGACGAACCGAGTGCCGCCACTCCGACCAGGCTCAAGGTGACCGACTCCGCCCCCGCGAACGAACCAACGCCGGAGAATCCCGCGGCACCCACCTCGAACCCCGCCCCCGCCACCGACGAGGCGGGTGGGAAGGCGATCGAATCGAGTGGCACCCCGGCACCGGAGTCGGCACCGGCGCCGAAGCGCGACGGCGGCACCCCGTGAGCACCTACGAAGTCGACCTGCGAAGCGACACCGTCACCCGACCGACGGCGGCGATGTGGGACGCGATGCGATCCGCGCCGCTCGGCGACGACGTGCTCGGCGACGAACCGACGGTGATCCGTCTCGAACGGCGGATCGCGGAGATGCTCGGCAAGGAAGCCGCGCTCTTCACGCCGTCCGGCACGATGGCCAATCAGCTGGCGATCCGCAGCGTCTGCGAAGGTGGTGACGAGATCGTCGCCCACCACGACAACCACATCATTCACTACGAGACCGGTGGACCAGCCGCGCTTTCCGGCTGCATGGTCCGAGGCATCGACGGGGTCTGCGGGATCCACGATGCGTCCGCGGTCGCCGAGGCGATCCGTCACCGGGACGTCCATCATCCGCGGACCCGCATGGTCGCGATCGAGAACAGTCACAACCGGGGCGGCGGTTCGGTGTGGACCCTCGACGGCTTCGAAGCCGTCGCCGCCGTCGGTCGGGAACGCGAACTCCACATCCACGTCGACGGCGCGAGGCTCTTCAACGCCTGCGTCGCCGGAGGCTACGCGCTCGACGAGTTCGCCCGATCGGCCGACACCATCAACGTCTGCTTCTCCAAGGGACTCGGCGCCCCCGTCGGGAGCGCTCTCGTGGGCCCCGCGGATCTGATCGCACGAGCGCGTCGTTTCCGAAAGATGTTCGGGGGCGGCATGCGACAGTCCGGCATGCTCGCCGCGGCGGCGATCCACGCCCTGGATCATCACTACGAACGGCTCGCGATCGACCACGAACACGCCCGGATGCTGGCCGAGGGCGTCGACGCCGTGGACGGACTCGAGAGCGAGAATCCGGTCGGGGGCGTTCGAACGAACATCGTGTTCTTCGACGTCGATCCGGATCTCGCGACCGCCGATGCGTTCGCCGAGCGAATGACCGCGGCGGGCGTGGCCGCCTACGCGTTCGACCCGACGCGGATCCGCATGGTCACCCACCTCGACGTGGATGCCGCCGGCATCGCCCGGGCGATCGAGACGATCGGTGAGATCGCGTCCGGCTTCCGGGCCTGACGCCCGTCGGAAGGACACCATGCCGGATTCCAATCTCGCCGCGATCTTCGACCTCGACGGCACCCTGATCGACACCTACGACGCGCATCACGCCGCGTGGCGAACCGCCTGTGCGACGAACGGCATCGAACTGACGCCGGCCATGTTCGCGTGGAGCTTCGGCAGGACGAATCCCGCGATCATCCGTCGCTTCTGGACCGATGCCGGCCGCCCGGAACCGGACGACGAGACGATCGAACGCGTCGCGGATGCCAAGGAGACGGATTTTCGAGCGGAGCTCGACCGGTCGTTTCCGGCGATGCCCGGCGTGCCCGAACTCGTCCTCGGCCTCCGTGAAACGGGCTTCGCGATCGCGATCGGTACCAGCGCTCCGCGCGAGAATCTCGAACTCGCGGCCGATCGGCTCGGCATCGCCGATCTCATCGACGCCTCCGTGTGCGGCGGCGAGGTGACCCACGGCAAGCCGGATCCCGAGGTCTTCCTGCTGGCCGCCGAACGTCTCGGCGTTTCGCCCGGCCGATGCGTCGTCGTGGAGGACGCCGGCGCGGGAATCGACGCGGCGCAGGCCGGAGGCATGTCCTCGATCGGGATCGTGTCCACCGGCCGGACCGCCGCGGAACTCGACCACGCCGATCTCGTGGTGGATCGATTCGATGTGCTTCGTCCCGCCGATTTCCTTCGACTCCTCGACGGTCACTGACCGATCCAAGAGACATCGGACGCCTGCCCCGCCCGCGGGGCGGCTCGCCCTCCATCACCCGAGATCACATGCACGACCCTCGATTCGACCGACTGGCGGAACTTCTCGTCTCCCCCTCCCCCCGACTGACCTCCGGCGAGCACCTGCTCGTGGAGTCCTTCGACGCTCCCGACGCGTTCGTGGCGGCCGTGGTCAAGGCCGCGCGAGCCCGGGGCGCCCATCCGCACGCGGCATTGCGGTCCACCCGCGTGCTGCGGACCCTGGTCGACGGCGCCGACGAGGCCCAGATCGACGCCTGGGCGGACATCGACGCCCACCGGATGAAGGCGATGGACGCGTACATCGGGGTCCGAGGCGGTGAGAACGCGAGCGAGATGGCGTCGGTCGACGAAGCGTCGATGAGCCTCTTCGGTCGGAAGTATCAGAAGCCCGTCCACTTCGAGGAGCGGGTCAAGCGCACCAAGTGGTGCGTGCTCCGGTGGCCCACGCCCTCGATGGCACAGCTCGCCGGCATGAGCACCGACGAGTTCGAGGACTTCTACTTCCGGGTGTGCTGCCTCGACTACGGTCGGATGTCCACCGCGGCCACCGCGCTGGTCGATCGCATGAACCGGACGGAGCGCGTGCACATCCTGGGTCCGGGCGACACCGATCTCCGATTCTCGATCAAGGACATTCCGGCGGTGGCCTGCTGCGGCGAGATGAACATCCCCGACGGGGAGGTCTTCACGGCGCCGGTCCGAGACTCGATCGAAGGCGTGGTCGCCTACAACACCGCCACCATCTACCACGGCGTTCCGTTCGAGAACGTCCGGCTGGTCTTCGAGAAGGGACGGATCGTCGAGTCCTCCGCGACCGTCGGCGGGGATCGGCTGGAGGAGATCTTCGATGCGGACGAAGGCGCCCGCTTCGTCGGCGAGTTCGCGATCGGCTTCCACCCGCACATTCTCCAACCGATGAAGGACATCCTCTTCGACGAGAAGATCGCGGGCAGCTTCCACTTCACGCCGGGGCAGGCCTACGACGAGGCCGACAACGGGAACCGAAGCGAGATCCACTGGGATCTGGTGTGCATCCAGCGACCCGATTTCGGTGGCGGCGAAATCCGCTTCGACGACGAGACGATCCGGAAGGACGGCCTCTTCGTCACCGACGACCTCCTGGATCTGAATCCCGACCGGCTCGGTTGAGACCATCCGGGATGATCGGCTCGATCATCCCCCGCCGTCGGGGAAGTCGCCGGACTTCTCGAGTTCGCGAGCCGCGGCGTCGTCGAAGACGGTGTCGGCCTGACGACCGATCGCCTCCTGGCGTTCCTGCATGTCCGCGATGGTGTCCTCGGAGAATCCCTTCGCCTTGCCGAGGGTGGAGTTCGGCGTGTCGTCGACGACCGGCGCGTAGTCGTCGTCCACCGATTCCTCGCATCCGAGGATCGCGGCGAGTCCCGCGAGCGTCACGACGATCAGTCCGTGTTCGATCCTTCGCATCGGTCGCCTCCATCCGGGTTCCTCGCCGTTCACGCGTGGCGAGGATACCCGACTATCCCCTGCCTCCCCGGGGGACTACCATCCTCCTCCCGTCGTCGCGTGACGACGTCGTCCCTTCCGGAACACCGGAGCAGATTCGATGAACAGTCTCGTCCTCCTCGCAGCCTCGGCCATCCTCATGACCTCGACCCCCGAAACCACCGATTACACGACCATCCCGCCCGATCCCTACGAAGTCGAGCAGCGTCTCGCCGCTGCGCCGGTCAACGCCCAGGAGGCCGTGAAGCAGGCGGAGGAGAAGACCGGCGGCACGGTCCGCAGCCTCAGTTGTCGTTTCGACGGGGAAGCCGTCGCCTACGAGCTGATGGTGACCCGCAACGGCGTGCCCACCAAGGTGATCGTCGACGGCGCCAGCGGCAAGGTCACCGCACCGATGATCTCGATCCCCGAGGCGATCCGCACCTCGACCGAGAAGGTCGACGGACTCGTCAAGGCGGTCTACTCGAACGACGATGCCGAGCCTCCGACCATCACCACGGTGATCTACAACGATGGAAAGCGGCACGACATCGTGGTCGACGCGGTCTCCGGCGCCGTGGTGTCCGACACCCTCGTCCCGCGATTCCCCGGCGACGCGGTCGGAGACCGGGAGATGGTGACCCTTCCCAGCGGACTCAGTTACTTCGATCTCGAGGAAGGCGCCGGCGACAGCCCCGCCGGGCCGACGTCGAAGGTGAAGGTCCACTACACCGGCTGGCTCGTCGACGGCACCAAGTTCGACTCGTCGGTCGATCGCGGACAGCCCATCGAATTCGCCCTGAACGGGGTGATCAAGGGCTGGACCGAAGGCGTCGGCAGCATGCGAGCGGGCGGCAAGCGGAAGCTCGTCATCCCCTTCGATCTCGCCTACGGACCGTCGGGCCGTGGCCCGATCCCTCCGCGGGCGACCCTGATCTTCGATGTCGAACTGATCGACGTCGTGGAGTGATCGCGGGCGACCACGGTCGACCCCGATGACCGTGATTGCATGATGCACGAAAAGACGACGCGTCGAGCGGCCCGCTCGACGCGTCGTCTTTCGTTTCCGGCCGTGGACCTGCCCCCGTCCACCGCACGGAATCAGGGACGCATGGCGCGATACTCGTCGCCCCGCGCCTCGATCGCCAGGACCTTCTCGAGGCGACGCGCGTGGCGGGGCTCGCCGGTGTACGTCGCGGCGAGATAGCCTCTGACCATGTCCTCGGCGAGGGCGGATCCGACGATGCGACCGCCGAGGACGAGGATGTTCATGTCGTCGTGCTCCACGCCCTGGTGCGCGGAGTAGTAGTCCTCGCAGTTGGCGGCCCGGATCCCCGGAACCTTGTTGGCCGCGACGCTCGCCCCCACGCCGGAACCGCAGAGCATCACGCCCCGGTCCGCTCGCCCGGTGATGATCTCGACCGCGACCTTCTCCGCGAAGTCGGGATAGTCGACGCTCTCGGTCGAGTCGGTTCCGACGTCGGTGATCTCGTGTCCGAGCGACTCGATGAAGACCTTGAGCGTCTCCTTCAGTTCGAAGCCGGCGTGATCCGATCCGATCGCGATCTTCACGCGTCACCTCCCGCGACCCGGGCCATGGTCCGTTTCGCGGCTTCGACCACGTTCTCCGGCTCGAATCCGAATTCCTTCTGCAGTTCCGCGATCGGGGCGCTCGCACCGAAGCGGGTCATGCCGATGATCTCGCCTTCCAGCCCCGCGTAGCGCTCCCAGCCGAAGGTCGCCGCCTGCTCCACGCAGACGCGGGCGCGAACCCCCGAAGGCAGCACCGATTCCCGGTACGCCTCGGACTGGCGTTCGAAGAGCGTCCAGCACGGGAGGCTGACCACCCGGCTTCGGATCCCCTCGCCTGCAAGGCGGTCGTGAGCTTCGAGGCACGGATGGACTTCACTCCCGGTCGCGATCAGCAGGACCTCGGGGGTTCCGTCGCAGTCCGCGAGGGTGTAGCCCCCCATCTCCACCCCTCGGGCCGACGCGTACTTCGTCCGGTCGAGGGTGGGCAGGTTCTGCCTCGAAAGCGCGAGCAACACCGGCTCGTGCTTCATCGGCATGAACACCCGCCAGCACTCCGCGACCTCGTTGGCATCGCAGGGGCGGAAGACCATGATGCCGGGCATCGCTCGAAGCGACGGGATCTGCTCGATCGGCTGATGCGTCGGGCCGTCCTCGCCGAGCCCGATGGAATCGTGCGTGAACACGTAGATCACCGGGATCTCCATCAACGCCGCCAGGCGGATCGCCGCCCGGCAGTAGTCGCTGAAGATCAGGAATCCCGCACCGTAGGAACGCACCTTCGAGAGCGAGAGGCCGTTGCAGGCCGCCGCCATCGCGAACTCGCGAATGCCGAAGTGGAGGTTGCGACCGCCGTAGTCCCCGGGCGCCGACCCGAGCGCGTCCGGTCGCTGGAAACTACCGGCCTCGGGATCGGTGATCAACGTCTTGGTGCTGGGCGCGAGGTCCGCGGCACCACCGATCAACCACGGCACCCGCCCCGCCACGGCGTTGAGCACCTTGCCGTTCGAGGAACGCGTGGCCATCCCCTTCGGGTCCGCGGGAAACGCCTCGATGTCGGCGTCCCAGTCGTCGGGCAGTTCACGCCGCTGCATCCGCAGGAGCTCCTCCGCGAGTTCGGGGTGCTCCACCCGGTAACGCTCGTAGAGATCGAACCACGCATCACGGGCGGTCCGGCCGCGGGCCCCGACCAGCTCCTGGAACCGCTCCATCACGCCGTCGGGAACGAGGAACTTCGCGTCGGGCGGCCAGCCGTAGGCCTCCTTGGCGAGCCGGATCTCCTCGACGCCGAGCGGTTCGCCGTGCGCCGAAGCGGTGTCCTGCTTGTGCGGCGCACCCCA
>JAACEA010000402.1 GCA_009936695.1 Planctomycetia bacterium | reverse complement strand
TAGCCTGAACCTCGATCCCCGACCCACCGCCTCGCCCACCCGGCGAGGCTTTCTTCAACCGCGCGATGCGATCCGCACGCCCGACCCGACGCCGCGGACATGCCCGACATGTCCGAGATGGCAGCCCCCGGAGCCAGAAGATGGAATTCATCACGAAGGCCGACAAGGAGAAGCTCGAGACGGACCTTCGGGATCTGCATTCCAAGGGGAAGGAGATCATCGAGCGAATCGCGGAGGCGAGGGCGCTCGGCGACCTGAAGGAGAACGCGGAGTACCACGCGGCCCGGGAGGACCAGGCGCTCAACAACGAACGCATCAAGCAGATCGAGGAACGTCTGGCGACCGCACAGGTCACCGACGACATGGACATTCCCGAGGACATGGTCTTCGTGGGTGCGACGGTCCGCCTCAAGGAGGTGGCGACCGGCGACGAGGACACCTACAAGATCGTCGGCTCCGCGAGCAACGACTTCACGCTCGACTACATCGAAGTCACCAGCACGAGCCCGCTGGGATCGGCCCTCATGAAGGCTCGGGTGGGCGAGGTCGTGCGGGTCGACCTGCCGAAGGGCCCCACCCAGTTCGAGATCCTCGAGCTCGTCTGAGCCGATCCCGTCGATCGGTTCCCAGACGTCCTTCCTTCTGAACGAGGTACGGATGTACGAGTACCTGATCAACGCCCTGGACATCGCGAACCTCACCGGTGAGGCGATCATCCTTCTGGAGTTCGCCTTCAGGCTGTCGTTGATCGTGTGGATGCTGAGCCAGCGCCGAGTGGAGCCCGCCACTCGACTGAGCTGGATCATCCTCCTGCTGGCGATCCCCTTCCTCGGCGCCATCATCTTCCTCCTCATCGGCGAGAACCGGTTCGGTCGGAGACGCGTCAGGCGTCACCGGGAGGTGCTGGCGGCGCTCGATCGCCCGGAGACGCACGCGAACGCCGATCCCGAGGTCAATGCCGCCGGAACGTTGGAGGGCACCGCCCACCGCATGGCCCGACTGGCGGAGCAGGTCAACGGCGCGGGACCAGTCCTCGGGAACAGGATCGAACTCTTCAGCGAGACCGAGCTCGTCCTCGACGGACTCGAGCGGGACATCGATGCCGCGACCGAACACTGCCACCTTTTGTTCTACATCTGGCTCGACGATGCAGCGGGGACGCGGATCGGCCGCGCGCTGGTCCGCGCGGCAGCGCGCGGCGTCGCCTGTCGGGTGCTGGGCGACGGCGTCGGCAGCAAGGACTTCCTGAAGTCGGACCTTCGTCGCGAGATGGAGGCCGGCGGCGTCTCGGTCCGCGCCGCCCTTCCCGCGAACGCGTTGCGGGCGATCTTCGCGCGGCTCGACCTCCGGAACCACCGCAAGATCGTGGTCATCGATCGCGAACTCGGATGGACGGGAAGCCAGAACCTCGCCGAGGCGAGTTTCGCGCCGAAGCCGAAATTCGCACCGTGGGTCGATTGCGCCGTTCGGATCGAAGGCCCGGTCGTGAAGGAACTCCATCTCCTCTTCGTCGAGGACTGGTACCTCGACACCAACGAGATGCTGGTCGAAACGCTGCTCACCCCCATCGCCCCGGTGCCCGGCGGTGTCGCCGCACAGGCCTTCGGCACGGGACCCAACTTCCAGAACCAGGCGGCGACCCAGGTGATCCAGTGCCTCATCCACGAGGCCTGCGACGAGCTGGTGATGACCACGCCGTACTTCGTGCCGGACAACGCGACGGTGGTCAATCTCGCGACCGCCGCGGGGCGGGGCGTGAAGGTGACGCTGATCGTCCCCCGCCGAAACGACTCGAAGCTGGTCGGACTCGCGAGTCGGTCCAGCTATTCGCCGCTGCTCGAGGCCGGCGTCCGCATCCACGAGTTCAAAGGCGGCCTCCTCCACGCGAAGACCACCGTGGTGGACCGGAGGGTCGCCCTCGTGAGCAGTGCGAATCTCGACCGCCGAAGCCTCTTTCTCAATTTCGAGGCGGGGCTGCTCGTGTACGACACCGATTTCGCGAGTCAGCTGCGTTTTCTCCAGCAGCGGTATCTCGAGTCGGCCGTCGAGGTGGATCCCGCGTCGTGGGCGACCATCTCACGTCGACATCGGATCAAGCAGAACGCCGCCGCCCTGCTCTCGCCGCTGCTCTGATCGCCGTCCCGACTTCCGCCGACTGGAGCGAACCGAGAAGATCCCCGAGCGGGTGCGACTTCACATCGTCGCGTCCGACGAGCGTGACCACACGCTCGCCGCATTCGACTCGAAGACCCTCGTTATCGACCTCGCTCAACTCGCGTTCCGCTCGACGGTGACCCGGGCCCCCGGCTGGACGTCGACGGCGCGGACCACGCCATCGGGCCATCGAACCTCGACGGTCATCGGGCCTTCCGGGCCCGCGGCACCGAGGCCGAAGTGGGCCTCGGGACTCGCGGTCGACTGGAACGGGCCACCGCCTCGGATCCAACGTCGTTGAACACGATCCCCGTCCCGGAGCACGACCTCGGCTCCGGCCGCGGGTACCGGTCGGACGACCACCCAGTCGTCGGGGCGGTCGTGGAGATTCTCGAGGAGACGCAGCGGCCCGTTGAGTTCGACCACCACCACGTCGACGTCCCCGTCGAGATCGAGATCCGCGAAGACCGCGGCCCGATCGCGATGCGGTTCGAGCAGCCATGGGTTGGCTTC
>JAACEA010000401.1 GCA_009936695.1 Planctomycetia bacterium | reverse complement strand
GCGATCCGCATGAGCCAGGACTCGAATCGCCCCACCTCGTCGTAGTCGGCGAGCTTCGTCGCGATCGTGCAGAAGGTCGACTGGGTGATCTCTTCCGCGAGTTCCTCGTCACGGCATTGGGCCCGCACCAGCGCGAAGACGCGCGGAGAATAGACCTCGACGAGCGTTCGCCACGCCGCCTCGTCTCCATCGCCCGCGGAGCGGACGACCATCACGAGTCGATCTGGGGTGATCTCGTCCATCGGTACTGGAGCCGGGTTCCTCGCGTCGATGCGGACCACCCCGCGGCGTCCGATTTCCTCTCCCAACTCTACCGCACCGCATCAGGTCGGATGCAGGCCCGCGGCATTCGAGGTGGCCCGTATCTCGGCACCCCCCATGGCGTTGGAACGTCGAACGGCCTGAATTGATGCCGAATCAGATCGGAATACCACTGGAATCGCTCCACTCGCCGCTTCCCGCCGGAAGGTCCGGCGGCGGCGTGGCGTAGGAGAGATCCTGGAACCGCGTGCTCTGCGCGTTCCAACCCAGCGTCACCACGCCGGTGGGACCGTTTCGCTGCTTCGCGATGATCACCTCGGCGATACCGGCCTTGTCCGGGTTCTGCTCCGCCCATTCCGGCTCGGCCTTGTGGTAGTACTCCTCGCGGTGGAGCATCATCACGACGTCCGCGTCCTGCTCGATCGATCCCGACTCGCGGAGATCGCTCATCCGAGGACGGTGACCTTCTCGCTGCTCGGCGGCTCGATTGAGCTGACTGAGGCAGAGCACCGGCACGTCGATCTCACGAGCCATCGCCTTCACGCCACGGCTGATCTCCGAGACCTCGAGCTGCCGGCTCTCGACACGGCCGCCGGCGCTCATCAACTGCAGGTAGTCGATGACGATCGCGCCGATGTCGTGCTTGTCCTTCATCCGTCGCGCCTTCGAACGCAACTGCAGCAGGTTCAGTCCCGGCGTGTCGTCGATGAAGATCGGCGCATCCGAGAGATCGTTGCACGCGGTCATCAGTCGCTTGAAGTCCTCCTCGCGAAGCGTGCTCCGCCGCATCCGCTGCGAGTCGATCCGCCCCCGGGCGCAGAGCATCCGCTGCACCAGCTGCTGCTTGCCCATCTCCAGACTGAAGATCGCGACGGGATGACCCTCGACCGCCATCTGTTCGGCGATGTTGAGGGCGAACGCGGTCTTTCCCATCGACGGACGGGCGGCGAGGATCAGCATCTCACCCCGCTGAAAGCCGTTCAACATCTCGTCGAGTTCGCCGAATCCGGAGGGCACGCCGCCGATCCGGGAACCGTCGGCGTCCTCGATGGACTTCATCACCTCGTCGAGCAGGACGTTCAACGAACTCGCGCTCTGCTGTTCCCGCTGCTCGGCGATCTTGAAGATCCGCTTTTCCGCGGACTCCAGCACCATCGCGACCTCGAGGTCCGCCCGGTGCGCATCCTGAAGCGTCTCGCCCGCCGCCGCGATCAGTTCTCGAAGGGTCGCCTTCTCCCGCACCATCCGGGCGTACCGGGGCGCGTTGGTCGCGGTCGGAACGCTCTCGGCGAGATGCACCAGGTAGTCGAGGCCACCGACCTCGTCGAGCAGCGATCGATCGATCAGCAGCTGGTTCAACTGGACGACGTCGAGCGACGCGGTCCGGTCGTAGCAGTCGATCATGAGATCGAAGAGGATCGTGTGCGCCGGGCGGTGGAAGTCGATCCCCGACTTCACGATCCCGAGCACGTCCGCGATCACCCTCGGATCGAGAATCATCGAACCGAGCAGCGAGACCTCCGCGTCGAGCGCGTGCGGCGGGACCGCCTCCGCGAGTCGCGTCAGCTCCTCGGCCCGCAGCGTGGGACGCTCGTCTCGGTCTCGTTTGCCGGAACGGCTTCTTCCTTCGGACTCGGGCATGTCGCCATTCTCGCCGCGAACCACGGCGTTCGTCGAGTCGCTCCGGATCCTGACCACTCATCCACAACCCGATGTGGACGAGATGCCGTCGAACGGGGCGGATTCAGCCCTCGCCGTCCTCGGCGCCGTCGACCCTGACCTTCATCAAACGGCCGGTCTTGAACTTCACGGTCTTTCTCGCCGGGACCTCGACCTGTTCGAGCGTCTTGGGATTCTGTGCCCGCCGGGCGGCACGCTCACGAATCTCGAAGACGCCGAAGTCACGAAACTCGAGGCGGTTGCCCCGCCCGAGTTCCTCGATCACCTCGTCGAGAAAGGCTTGGATCGTCCGCTTCACGTCAGCCCGTGGCTGGTTCATCTCGGCGGCGATCCGATCGACGATCTCCTTCTTGGTCGTCGTCTTGCCCATCACGTTGGGGGTTGAGGTCGCCATTCCGTCACGCTCCGACTGGTTGCTGATCCATCGGCGAAGTCGACACCGTCCCCCGGAGTCGAAATCGCACAGAATCGAGTATCGAAACGACCACCTCCAATGTCAAGAGGTTAGGGGCAAGCCTTGATAAAACATGAACTTAGAGACTGGAACGGTCCGTGGGCCCGATCATCGACTCCACTGTCCACCGGTTCGCACCCGGACCGAGAAAGTCGACTGGTTCCGCCCGTTGATGATCCGCTGATCGTCACGCAGGCCCCGGAAGACGAAGATCGGCCCGGCACCGGAAACCGGTGATCCGCCGAGCTGCGACTGGTTTCTGGATCGGATCGCATCATCCACGACCATGCCGGTCTCGACCGCGAGCATCGACTGCCGCGCGGATGGGAGGACCAGAAGGCTCGAAACCTCGGCCACCGGCGGTGGTGGCGGGGCCGGCGCCGAGGTCGCACAACCGACCAGGGTGCTGCCGGCGAGCAGGTGGAGACCGATCTGGAGCGTGGCGCGACGTCTCATGGCCCTTGAGTATTCCCCCGAATGGGACCGGTGCCATCAACAACCCGCCCAACGGTGGGATTCGTCGCCACAATGGTGTTTTCTCGGACATGCCGGCTTCAGGGCGTCCGCAGGCGATCGATGATCGCAGTCGACCCCAATCCCGGTCGATGGGCCAGGATCCTGATGTCGATGCCGAGTCGTTCCAGCAGCGGATGCTCGGTGATGGCTTCGGGGCGATAGTCGCCACCCTTCACGTAGACGTCGGGGTGAATCGCCTCGATCAGATTCTCGGCGGTCTCCTCTCCGAACACCACGAGGTAGTCGATCGATTCCAGCTCGGCGAGCACCTCGAGTCGTTCGGCTTCGTTGAAGATCGGCCGTTCGGGCCCCTTGAGCGCTCGAACGCTTTCGTCCGCATTGATGCCGACGACCAGGACGTCGCCCTGCTGCTTCGCCTCCTTGAGGTAGGCGACGTGCCCGGCGTGAATCACGTCGAAGCAGCCGTTGGTCAGGACGATTCGTCGGCCATCCCGCCGGAGCACTTCGAGTTCGAGCAGAAGATGCTGGAGTCGTCGCGTCTTTCCGATTCCGGCGGCGCTGGCGAGCAGCGCGGCCCGCCGAAGCTCCGCGAGGGGAACCGGCTGGGCCCCGGTCAGCTCCACCTCGATGCCCGCCGCGAGGTTCGCGAGACGGACGCCCTCGACACCGCGGAGGCCGTGCGACCAGGCCGCCGCCAGCGCCGCGAGGACCATGTCCCCCGCACCGGTCACGTCGTAGACGGACTTCGCTTCGGTCGGCAGATGGACGCAACCATCCTCCGTCGCGAGCATCGCGCCGTCGCGATCGAGGGTCAGGACCACCGCGTCGAACCCGTGCCGGGAACGGAGTCCCGTCGCGATCTCGACCGCCACGCCGAGATCGGTGCGAAGCCCCCCGGGGCGATCCATCGCCCGTTCGGCTTCGGTGCGGTTCGGAGTGACGAGGGTTGCGCCCGCGTAGCGAGCGTAGTCGGAGATCGATGCCGGATCGACGAGCAGTGGAAGTCCACGTTCCCGGCACCGACGCACGACCGCCTGACAGAGGGCTTCCGTGCACGCCCCCTTGTCGTAGTCCTCGAGACACACGCAGTCGACACCGTCGAGCCGGGCGTCGACGGCGGCGAGCAATCGGTTGACGACCGCTTCCTCGGCGGGCCGTCGCGACTCGACGTCGAGCCGGAACATCTTCTGCGGGTGTCGATGCTGCGCAAGCCCCACGAGGCTTCGCTTCACCGTCGTGGGTCGCGATGGATCGATCACGACCCCCCCGACCTCGCACCCGATCGCCTCGAGTTCGGCCGCCAGATGCCGACCCGCGTCGTCGTCGCCGACGAGCCCCACCACCGAGACCTCCATCTCGAGGCCTCGAAGGCAGGCGGCGACGTTGCCGGTGCCGCCCGGCCGACGATCGATGGCTTCCTCGCCGTCGATCGCCAGCACCGGAACCGGTGCGTCGGGGCTGAGTCGTTCCGCGGCGCCGCGAATCGTCTCGTCGAGCATGAGGTCGCCGATCAGGAGGACGCGTCCGCCCGAAAGCCGGGCGACCGCCTCGACGAAGTCGATTCCGGGTCCCGCCGCCGTGGTGTGGGAAGTGTGGCTCACGATGGGGCGGAGCCTATCACCGCGCGGCCGGGGCCGCCCTCGCGACCGTCTCGTCGATGGTCTCGAAAAATGCCGCCTCTCCGGCGAGAAACTCGATCTCGAGCGTTGGAACCAGCATCGGCATCGCGCCGAGCCGATCCGCGTGCCGACCGATCTTCACCCAGTCCTTCAGCGTGGTGACGATCGCCTCCGCACCGGCCGCCTTCGCGGCGGTGGCGATCGACGAGACGCGGGCCGCGTCGTACGCGGCATGGTCTCGCACCGCGACATCGTGCACGACGATGCCGCCGGCCGCTTCGATCGCGCGTCGGATGGAATCCGGATTACCGACTCCGAACAGGGTCGCGACTCGACGCCCCTCGAGGTCGGACACCGGCCGTGCCGATTCGACGCCCTCGTGATGCGACGTCAGCCCGGTCCAGACGTGACGAGTCCAGGCGATGGGCGGCCGGCCATGATGCCGCTCGATGTCGGCGGCCAGGACGGGATCGATCTCCGACGCCCGCGTCACGACGACCAGATCCGCACGACCCAGGGCGCTCTTCGGCTCCCGTCTCGGTCCCGACGGCAGCATCGCCCGATCGAGACCGGAGTGGACGGCGTCGACGAGGACGATGTCGAGATCCCGATGCACCCGTCGATGTTGGAAGCCGTCGTCGAGGACGATCGATCCCGGAGCGTTCTCCAACGCCGCGATGGCGGCGATCCGATCCGCACCGACCGCGACGGGCACCTCGGGGAGACGCGCTGCGTATTCCGCGGCTTCGTCGGAGAAGCCGGTCGCCCCGGCTCGATATCCGCGCATCGCGATCGCGGGCCGCCGCCCCGCCTGCTGGAGGTGGCGGGCGACGATCCGGCAGATCGGCGACTTCCCGGTGCCGCCCGCGACGAGGTTCCCGACCGAGATCACGGGGGCGTCGAGTCGGATCACACCCTTCCCGGCATCGAAGCGACGACGACGCCAGTCGACGACCGTCGCGTACACCAAGGTCGCGGGCGCGAGCAGGATCGAAGCCCAACGTGGTGGCTCATGCATCGTCGGCCTCCCCATCGGCTCGCGATCCGATGCCCTCGCGATCCATCGCGCTGCGAATCCGGAGCGCATCGCGGACGAGACGTCGATCGAGACTGCGCTGGTGCATGCGAATCGACACGACCGCGTCGATCAGCGACAGGATCACCAGCACCAGCAGGCCCAGCACGACTCCGGCCCAGGTGACGATGTAGGGGACCTGATGCACGGCGGGATCGAGCCATCCGGTGGCAGCCGCCGCGGCGACGAGCACCCCACCCCCGATCACCAGGCTCGCCCGCCGAAGCCTTCGCCGGATCATCGGCACCGATCCGCGGCGCAGCCGCCTCCAGTACCAACCCCCGGCCACGGCGGCCACCGCAAGCGCCACGCACGTCGTCCACGCCGGCAGATGGGTCTGTCCGAGACACGGAAGGACCTGGATCGCGGTCAACGAATTCACGGGCGATCCTCCGATCTCGTCCATTCGTCGAGCAAGGGAATCAACCGCCGGATGGGCAGTCCCATCACCGTCGAGGGGTCGCCCTCGCATTCGATGGGCCAGCCGTCCGCGATCCGGTCCTCGAGGTTGTAGCCACCCGCCTTGCCGACCCACTCACCGGAGTCGAGATAGGCCTCGATTCGCTCGGGTGCGAGATCTCCCATCGAGACCTCCGCCGCATCGCTGAACAACAGACGTCGTCCGGCGCGATTTCGAATGCATACGCCGGTGATCGTGCGATGTCTTCGACCGAGCATCCGGGTGATCATGCCTTCGGCCTCGGTTCGATCGCCGGGCTTGCCGACGATCGCATCGCCGACCACGCAGACGGTGTCCGCCGCGATGCTCGCGACGTGGGCCGCATCGACGTCGACGATCTGCGCCGACTTGAACCACGCCAGCGCCTCGACGGTGCTCGCGGGCGAAACGGACGAGAGTCGGATCACCCCATCGTCGATCGCGGGCGCGACCTGCTCGACCCGCCATCCGGCGGACTCCAGCAGCCGGCGTCGCCGCGGACTCGCGCTGCCCAGCAGCACCGATCGCTTCATGGCGCCGACTCCACATGCACGGTCGTGAGACGTTCACGACACGCCGCCAGCACCTGCTCGACCTGAATCGCCCGCATGAGACGATCACCGAGCCCTCGATCGCGATAGTGGATCGCACCATCGGCGAGCGGC
>JAACEA010000400.1 GCA_009936695.1 Planctomycetia bacterium | reverse complement strand
CTGTCGATCAGGACCTGGAGACGGTCGACGATCCGTTCCTGGACTCGTTGCGTCCCCAGGCCGGTCGAACGTCGATCCCGAAGGAGATCCACCGATTCGAGCATCTCGGTGATCGCCACCCGGAACGCCTGTTCCGGTTCCTGCTCCGCGAGCGCGGCATCGAGGGTTCGGCGGCGTTCGAGTTCCGCCGCGGCCTCATCCGAATCGGTGCCTTCCCCGGCCTCGAGATCGAGCAGGTCGTCAAGCGACGCTGGTGTGTCCTGACCTTCCTCGGCTTCGGCGACCTCCGATTCGGCTTCGGGCGCGGGTGCCGGAGGTGGATCATCCGAAGCGTTCGAGAAGACCCCGGCGAAGGCCGGCCGACCCAGACCGACGATGGTGATCAGGAGGATGGTGAGACTCGCTGGATGAATGTCCGAGCACCTCTTCATGGGGATTCCTCCTTCGGTCCGTCGGGAGCGTCGACACCGGCCGGCTCGGGTTGGAGCTGTTGGATCAGGGCGGTCGCGACCGCGTGCAGGTCGGCCTGCATGCGAGCGAGTTCGGTGATTCGCGACTCGGTCGCGGACATCGCCTCGAGGCCTCGGGTCGCCTCGAGACGTCGGGTCGCATCCAGAATCTGCTGCTGCGTCGCACGAAGCATCTTGAGTTCCGCGATCGGGGGGATCAGAGGATCCGGCGGGGAACCACCCTGGTCTCCGCCCTGGCCTTCACCACCTCCACCGCCATTCTCCGCATCGGCGAACGGATCCTCGTCGGGTGCTTCCTGATCGAGCGCCGCGGCGAGACCGCCCAACGCCTCCACCACGAGAATCTCCAGTTCGATGGTCGCGGCGTCGGGACGACCGTTCCGCAGTCCTTCGGTCGCGGCGTCGATCCACGCATCGATGTTTCGATGCGTCATGGAGAAGACGAGTGAATCGGTGATCTCCCCGAACTCCTCGCGAATCGAATCGATCCGACGGCCGAGCGCCTCCTCGTCGGTGGCGAGCCGCCGCGAGGTCATCAGGGAACGACGACCGAGTCGTTCTCCCTCGTCGATCCTGATCCGTTCCGTCTCGGTCAGGATCCCGACCTGGACCTCGAGTACTTCCGAATAGGCGGCGAGGAGATCGTTTCGACGTTCCTCCGCCTGCTCCTCCGCGAGTTCCTCCGCCGCATCCTCGGCGAGTTCGAGCGCCTCGCGAAGCGAGGAAAGTGCCCGTTCCTGATTGTCACGAGCATCGTCGAGCCGCGCGGGTCGTGCCCGAAGGTCGCCGATGGCCGCGCCCTGGCTCGTTCCAGCCCGTTGCACCAGCCGCGCGATCCGATCGCCGTCCGGTCCCGCTGCGGCCGCTTCGGCGGCGACCGCAAGCGTGTTTCCGTTGAGGGTGATCAGCGCCCGACTTCGTTCCGCGAGCCCGGGGGCGTCGTCGACGCCCTCCACCCGGGCGAGCGCGATGATCTCGTTCTCGCTCGACTCGATCAGACCTCGAAGACCGTCCACCAGACTCGCGATCCGTCGCTGCAGTTCCGCGACCTGGGCCTTTCTCGACTCCTCGATCGTCTCCTGCATCCGGTCCAGGGCTTCCGCCGCCTGCTGCTGGGCTTCACCCGCCTGTTGGAGCTGGTTCTCCCTCGCTCGCTCCTCGGCCTCCCGCATCTGATCCTCGAGGCCCTGTTCCCGTGCTTCACGAGCGGCTTCCCGCAGACCGGCGGCCTGAGCGGGATCGGCACGATCCATCGACTCGCCCCGCGCCTCCAGTTCCTCGATCAATTCATCCGCATCATCGGCGAGTTCCGCCTGTTCCCGCGCGATGTCGTCGAGTTCACGTCGCTCCTCGTCGGTGAGTTCCGACCGCTCCCGGCCGACGGTCTCGTCGGCGAGATCCGACGTGCGTTCCTGAAGCGCCGCGAGATCCTCGGCCATCTCCTGGATCTTTCGAGAGACCACCCAGGCATCCTCGCCACGATCCAGCAGCTCCGCGAGATCGGCGAGCTCCTCCCGAACGTCCTCTTGAGCTTCCCTTGCCTCTCGTTCCGCGCCCGTCTCGGGCCGCGATTCGGCTTCGCCACCCGAGGCGGCACCGTCGGTTTCGGATCCCGGACTCGGCGAATCCGTCGATCCCGTCTCGTCGGTGGGTGTCTCGCTCGATCCGTCACGACGATCCGAATCCCCATCGGCATCCGCGCCGGTCGCCTCCGATTCCTGATCGGCCTCCATCCTGGAATCGGCGTCGCGTCCATTCGTCGATGGATCGGTCTCGGCCTGCCGCTCCCGATCAGCGCGATCGAGCGCCGAGACCGCTCGGTCGGAGGCGGCTTCCGCGGCCTCGACGAGATCGCGCGCCTGATCGAGCATGTCCGCGAGCAGTTCGTCCTCGAGTCGGTTGGAATCCCGCCTCGACTCGATCGATTCGATCGCCTCACGGGCGCTCCCGATCCGATCGCTCAATCGACCCTGGTCGCGGATGCTCGCTCGATCGACACCCTCGCGGCGCACCGCTTCGGCGATGCCGGCCTGATCGTCGTCGAGCCGAATCGCGGACCGGCGAATCGAACCGAGCGCCGACTGCAACTGCTCGAGAAGTTCGATGTCCGAAACGATCCGAAGCCTTCGGGTCGAGCTTCGAACGGGATCCCGACGCGATCCATCCTCCATGAACTCATCCGTCGCGATCGCCACCAGCTGGATTTCGTCCCCCACTTCCGGTTCGAGCGAGGCGATCTGGAACCGGAGGTCGAGCGTGGCGTCCGCGGTGGTGGTGGCCTGATCATCGGATCGCGTCATCGATCCGATGATCTCGACCCTCGATGCGACGCCGTTTCGCACGAGCGTCGCGTCGACCTGGAACGACGCGAGTCCCACGTCGTCCCTCGCCTCCGCGCGGATGTCGACGATCGCGTCGGTGGAGACGGTCTGGTCCATCGCGGGCCGGGTGATGGTCGTGGTCGGGGGTCGATCGGCGACGGTGTCGAACCGGTAGCGGATCGG
>JAACEA010000399.1 GCA_009936695.1 Planctomycetia bacterium | reverse complement strand
CGTCGCCGTTCAGGTCGCCGAGGCAGGTCCGAGGCAGGTCGCAGAGGCCCCAGTGTCCCAGCAGGATCCCGAGGTCGGCACTGTCGACGTCACCATCGCCATCAAGGTCGGCGTTGCAGCGCGGTGCCTCGCCGGCCCACCCGTTGACGGTGAGGTGCCACTCGAAGCCCGGGAATCCGATGTCCGCGAGCGTGAGGTACTCCGGAATTCCGCACGTCTCCGAGCGGATGAACGTGGTGCCGTAACTCGTCGCGGAGGATCCCGCGAAGCTCGTGAAACCGGACGCCTGGAAGGGGAGCTGCATCTCGACCACGAGACTCGAACCGTCCGAGAGGTCCACTTCGACCGGGGTGTCGAAGCTGACGGTCTGGAACGCGAGGTCTCCGTCGAGAATCGGCTGGATCCCGAACGGCTCGCTCGCGATCAGCTCGAGCTCCAACGGGGCTCCCGTGGAGCTGAAGACGCTGCATCGGTGGAGATTGAGGATGGCATCGCAGTACCCGCCGGAGTTCCCGATGCCGATGTCGAGGCACGAGACGTCGAATCGTTCAGAGCCGATCTGGGATGCGTCGTAGACCCTCGCCCAGGCGTTGTCGAGGGTGAAGTCATCCGCGGAGTTGTAGCAGGCGACACCGCTTTGCTCGAGTCCTTCGAAACCGTCGGCCGTGAAGGAGTCGGGGCCGGGGTCGTTGCAGATCTCCTCGCCGAAGCCCGACTCGATCTCGAAGAACCGGGTGGAACCGCTGACCTCGAAGGAGACCGCGAGAAGCGGCGTGCCGGTCGGGCTCTCGCTGGCGGCGATGAACGTCAGACCTTCGGGGGCGAGGTCACCGGCGGTTCCGGCTTCGGCGTCACCCGAGAAGTCCCGGGTGTTGATGTAGGTCAGGAAGACGGGTTCCGTGGGATCGGAGAGGTCGAAGGCCATGATGCCCCCGATCCGCTCCAGGCCGACGAAGGCGATCGGCCGGCCGAGATTGAGGTGGCCGATCGTGATCCCCTCCGGTTCGGGCCCCTTGTCGTCGGATCGGTTGTCGAAGCTGTCGTTCTCGTCGTTGGTCGAGTTGAAGTCCTCGCCGAGCACCGACGCGGTCACCGACTCCATCAGGTCTCCCGTGTCGGCGACGAGGTTGCCCTCGTCATCGAAGATGCTCATCGAGCGGGCGCCGAAGCTGAACAGGGCGTCGTAGTCCCCGTCGCCGTCCGTATCGCCGAGCGAGGCGTCCACCCGGATCCGCCCGAGGTTCCGCGACTGCTGCAGGAAATCGGCGTCGGGGAACGCGGCGGGGTCCAGCGTGAGACTGCCGACCCTGACCTCGTTGCTGTATCCGTCGTAGTCCCGACTGTCCCCTTCGTTCGCGGTCGCGATGAAGGTGACGCCGTCGACTTCGAAGGTCGCGATCGCATCCGGCATGTAGAGACCGCTGATCGGCCACTGGGCGATGTTGATGGCATCGTCGCGATTGCTCGCGTCGAGTCGATTCTCGAGCAGGCTGTGATCCTTGAATCCCATCGAACGGACCCACATCCACTCGCGGTTCGCGACGTCGAACTTCGCGAAGGCGTTGTTCTCCTGAAGGGCCACGAACAGGATCGATCCGTCCGCGGAGAACGCGACGTACTCGGGCTCCATGGCCTGGGCGAAGGTGGTGCCTTCGGGGCTGCTGAGCACGATGTCGTCACCGATGATCGAGGGATCGATCCCTTCGAAGGTGAAGGTCGTCGACGTGCCCTTGGCGACGTCGAGGATCGTGATCCCGCCCGGCGGATCGATCGTGTAGTCGTCGTTCGGCTGGCCCTCGTCCGCGGTCACCACGAGCCCGCCGTCCGGGCTGAAGGTGATCATGTCCGGAAGGGCGCCGGCGGGATGGGTGGTCGTCGTACCGTCGTCGAGATTCACGAGCACGATGGTCCCCGGATCGGTCTCCACCGGCGCCCCGACGGCGGCGGCCAGGAGTCGGGATGCGGCATCGACGTCGACCGACTGGATTCCGTTTCCGTACTTCGCAAGGGAGATCGTGTCGATCAAGGACGGTGAATCCGGATTGCTCGCGTCGAGGACGTCGATCGTGTCCGAATCCGAGTTGGTGACGAAGAGCCGGTTGGTGACCGGATCGAACGCGTTGATCTCCGCGGCCGCCTCGTCGAACACGCCCGTTTCGAACACGCCGAGCGGGAGCAGGCGCAGCGTGAAGTCCTCTCCAACGGTGGCTCCGGCGACGGCGAGCCCGAGGCTCGCGCTCAGAATGCTGATTCTTTTCATCTTTCGGTTCTCCTCGTCGTTTTCGTGATCTGCGACAGAACGGATCACGGGGTGGATGAGCGAGGAGGTTCGCATTGCTGAATGTGCGCAGTGCGACCGAGATATTCGAATTTCAATCGCTTTCCGTTTCGCGAAACCGAATGCGGGTCGTGTGCAAACGTTTCGATAACCGAAATCTCACGCGACGGGCTCGCCGCCACGACGGCGAAGGCGCGCGAGGAAGAAGCCTTCCGTGGCGGCCTCGACGACATCGCCCCGTGGATCCGGCCCGAGTCGTCGCATGGCGGTCGCATCGAGGTCGGCGGGAGCGCCCAGAAGCGGCAGGCCCTCGGGAATCGACGTCGGGACGGCATCGAGTTCGATCCCGGTCGGTCCGTCACCGAACCGCTGGAGCGCCCGGGCGACGACGGCTTCGTTCTCCTCCCGTCCGAGGGTGCAGGTCGAATAGACGATCACCCCGCCCGGTCGGACGGCGGCGATCGCGGTGTGAAGCAGTGACTTCTGGAGGGAGGCGAGTCGACGAACGGCCTTCTTCGACCACGTCGCGTGGCTCTGGGGATCGTCGACTCGGAATCGACCTTCACCGGAGCACGGCGCGTCGACCAGCACGCGGTCGAAGGTGCCGAGCTCGCGGGCCGGGAGCCGCTCTCCGGGACCGGTGCGGATTCGAGCCATGACGCCGAGGGTGTCGAGCAAGGCCCGCATGCGAAGGCAGCGTCGGCGACTGCGGTCGTTCGCGAGAAGATCGAGCGTGCCCTCGGCGAGGGCGGCGATCAGGGCTGATTTTCCGCCGGGTGCGGCGCACAGGTCGAGGATGCGTTCACCTGGCTTCGGATCGAGGGCGACGACGGCCAGCATCGAGGACAGCGACTGGAGCACCACGCGGCCCTCCCGCCAGGCGTCCGTCTCGGTGAGCCGTCGCGCGGCGGCCGGGTCGACCACGCGAGCCCACGTCGCCCAGGGCACGGGATCGCCTGCGAGATCGTCGTCCGCGAGTTCGGACAGGGTGTCTTCGACCGTGCCTCGGAGGGTGTTGATTCGAAGACCTCGGGGAGCCTCGAGGACCGTTGCAGTGAGCAGTCGATCCGCGAGGCCCGGGTGTCCGTCGAAGTCCGCCCGCAGCCGGGCGACGTAGTCGGAGGGCAGGGCCTCGCCGGCTCGGGTTTCCGCGTTCTCCGGATCGGCGGCGCCGTCGAGGTGCGGTGGGGGATCAGGGCAGGGCACGCTCGGCCTCTCGCCCTCGCACATCCATCCGATGCTTCTTGAGCAGGTTCTTCCGCCAGTAGTCACCAGTGGTCCATCGCGGCTCGACGAGGCCGTGTTCCCAGGCGGCGAGCCCGGCCAGCAGCCGAACGACCTCGGCGGGGTGCCGGGGGGCGAGGTTCGTCGTCTCCCCCGGATCGGCATCGACGTCGAAGAGCATGCTTCCCGCCTCCTCGACGCGGATCAACTTCATCCCGCCGTCCCGAATGGCGGCGACCGGCCCTCGACGCCAGCAGATGGAACGGTCCGGTGCAGGGGGTGACGCCCCGATCCAGGGCGACAGGTCGATGCCGTCCAGGCCTGCTCCATCCGCTCCGGTGGCGGCGATCGCGGTGGCGACGAGGTCCAGCGACGTGGTCGGATGATCGATCGATCCGGGAGGGGTGGTCTCCGTTCGACGCAGGAACGCGGGAACCCGGATCCCACCTTCGAAGAGCGAGCCCTTCATCCCCCTCCAGGGGCCGTTGTCGGACGCGTTGTTGGTCGCCCCGCCGTTGTCGTTGACGAAGATGAGCATCGTGTCTCGACCGGTCTCGTCGATCGCGTCCGCGATCCGGCCGACGCCGCGATCGAGGGCCCGCATCATCGCGGCGTACGTTCGTCGCTTGCCTTGAAGCCGCCCGTCGATGGCGTCGAGATCGTCGGGGCGTGCGTGCATGGGGCCGTGGGGTGCCGTGTAGGCGACGACGAGAAACGATGGACGGTCCGCATGTCGTCGGATGAAATCGACGGCATCATCCGTCATGGTGTCGGTCAGGTACTCGATGTCCGCTTCGGGCGTCGTCGAGGAATCGTCGATCGTGACGTGTTCGTAGCGTCGATCGCCCTTCGCCAGACGATCGTCGCCGAAGTACGACCGGCTCCCCGCCCGCAGGCCGTGGAATTCGTCGAAGCCCCGGCGGGTCGGATGAAATCGATCCGCCAGTCCGAGGTGCCACTTGCCGACCAGCCCCGTCGCGAGTCCGGCGTCCTGGAGGCGATTCGCGATCGTGACTTCGTCGAGTGGCAGCCCGCCCTCGGCGCGAGGGGCGGTTCCGGGCAGGTTGTACTCGTGGCCGAACCGCTGCTGGTGCCGACCGGTGAGCAGGCCGGCCCGCGAAGGGCTGCACACCGAGCCCGTCACGTAGCACGCGCCGAAGGTCACCCCCTCGGCGGCGAGCCGATCCATTTCGGGGGTCGCGATCTCGGTTCCACCGTTGAATCCGAAGTCGATCCAGCCGGCGTCGTCGGCGATGACCAGGACGACCGACGGCTGTTCCGTTCGCGGGCCGTCGTGGGATGGCCCGGGGGCGCCGAGTGGAACGGACAAGCCCGAGAGAATCGCGATGAGTTGGATCACGTCGCGAGTCTATGCGAGTCGTCGCGCGACCGAGGGGTGACCGGGGGGCGCCAAGCTGGAGGACCTCACCGGGCCGCCGTCGCGCCGTCGTGGATTTCGAGGGCGTCAGTCGGAGGCATCGAGCAGGCAACGAAGGCAGACCCCGAGATCCTCACGGGAGATGGGTTTCCGCAGGATGCGGTCGGCTCCGGCCTCGATCGCGGTGGCCGCCGACGCGTCGCCGAAACCGGTGATGAGCACCAGTGGGCCCTCGAATCCGCGTGCTCGAAGATCACGAATCAGGTCGATGCCGTCTCGATCGGGCATGGTGAGATCCGTGAGGACGAGTTCGATCGGGCGGTCGACGGCCGACTGCTCATTGAACGCGAGCAGGGCTTCGTCGACTCCGGACGCGGCGATCGTCTCGTAGCCCAGTGACGAAACGACGGCCTGGCTCGTCTGGAGGACCATCGGATCGTCGTCGACCAGCAGGATTCGCTCGGTGCCGACCGGGGTCTCGGCGGCCGTCCGCGGGGCCTCGGATACCAGGCGTTCCCTTCGGGGAAGACGGACCGTGAACGTCGTTCCCGCGCCCACTTCACTGGCCACCTCGATCTCGCCGCCGAGCTCCGTGACCACCCGGTGCACGATCGTGAGTCCGAGGCCGGTTCCCCGCCCGGACTGTCGCGTCGAGAAGTAGGGATCGAAGAGATTGTGTCGGATCGCCTCCGGAATTCCCTCCCCGTCGTCCTG
>JAACEA010000398.1 GCA_009936695.1 Planctomycetia bacterium | reverse complement strand
TAGAACCCGAGAGCCTCGAGATCGCCCATGAGATCGGCCTTCTCGAGGTAGTCGGTGACCACCTTCGATCCCGGCGCGAGCGACGTCTTGACCCACGGCTTGCGGACCAGGCCGCGTTCCCGGGCCTTCCGAGCCACGAGGCCGGCCCCGACCATCACGCTCGGGTTGCTGGTGTTGGTGCAGGAGGTGATCGCCGCGACGACGACGTCGCCGTCGCGCATCTCGAACTCCTTGCCGTCGTAGCGCACCGCGGTCGCCGGGGGATCCGCGACGGCGACCGCCGCCTCGTCCGGTCCCGCCCCGCCGTCACCCGTCCATCGTCCGGCCTGCGAGCCACCATCGGCCCCGGGACGTTCGAAGACGTCGGTGAGCATGCGTCGCCAGCTTCCCTGCATGTCCGACAGGACGATCCGGTCCTGCGGACGCTTGGGACCCGCGAGCGCCGGCTCGATCGTCGACATGTCGAGCTCGAGGGCGGAGGTGAACTTCGGTTCGATCTCGTCGTTCCGCCAGAAACCCTGGGCCTTCGAATAGGCCTCCACAGTCTCGATCAGTGATTCGTCACGGCCACTGAGACGGAGGTATTCGAGGGTGCGGTCGTCGACGGGGAAGAATCCGCAGGTCGCGCCGTACTCCGGCGCCATGTTCGCGATGGTCGCCCGGGTCGCGAGCGGCATGTCGGCGAGACCGTCGCCGTAGAACTCGACGAACTTGCCGACCACCCCGTGGGCCCGCAGGATCTCGGTGATCCGCAGCACCAGGTCGGTGGCGGTGGTGCCTTCCGGAAGCGATCCGGTCAGCCGCATGCCGACCACTTCGGGCACCAGCATGTAGATCGGCTGGCCGAGCATCACGGCCTCCGCCTCGATCCCGCCGACGCCCCATCCGAGGACGCCGAGACCGTTGATCATGGTGGTGTGGCTGTCGGTGCCGACCAGCGAGTCCGGGAAGAGGACGCCGTCCCGCTCCCAGGTGACCTTCGCGAGGTACTCCAGATTCACCTGATGGACGATTCCGGTCGCCGGAGGGACCACTCGGAAGTTGTCGAGGCCCTGCTGTCCCCACTTGAGGAACTCGTACCGCTCGCCGTTCCGCTCGAATTCCTTCTCCGCGTTCACCGTGAGCGCGATCCCGGAGTTGAACGCGTCGACCTGCACGGAATGGTCGATCACCAGATCGCATGGCACGAGCGGATTGACCTTCTTCGGATCTCCACCCAGCGTCCGCATGGCGTCGCGCATCGCGGCCAGATCGACGACGCACGGGACGCCGGTGAAGTCCTGCAGGACCACCCGTCCCGGCGTGAACGCGATCTCGGTCTCGCCGACGTTGGTGGCGTCGTAGCCCGCCAGGGCCTTCACGTGCGCCTCGGTCACCACCCGCCCGTCGCAGTTGCGGAGACAGCTTTCCAGCAGCACCTTGATCGAGAGGGGAAGCCGGTCGATGTCGCCGAGCGAGGTCAGCGCGTCGAGTCGGTAATAGGAACGATCACCCTCGGGCGTCGAAAGGGTGGCGCGGGCGGAGAACGGATCGTGCGAGGACATGCTGGCTCCGGTTCGGTGGACCACCGGGCCGGAAAGGCCTCGAAAAGCCCACGCTTCGTGACGAACCGGGGATTCTAGCAGAATGCGGAAAGGAATCGCCGCGAATCACGCGGATGCCACCTGCATCAACGCCGTCGCATGTGCACGTCGAGCCGTGGACCGGAGACCACGGAGTCGGGAGGTACGGACGCGGTGAGGAAGACACCGCCGTTGATGACGGATCCCCGTCCGATCACGGTGTCCTCGCCGAGGATCGTGGCGTTCGCATAGACCGTCACGTCGTCCTCCAGGGTGGGGTGCCTTCGATGGCCTCGACGGATCGAACCGTCCTTCTCGACCTCCAGCCGCTTCGCCCCGAGCGTGACGCCCTGATAAAGCCGGCAACGGTCACCGATTCGCGTGGTCTCCCCCACCACCACACCGGTCCCGTGATCGATGAACATCCGTCGACCGACCACGGCACCGGGGTGCATGTCGATCCCGGTCCGGGCATGGGCGATCTCGCTCATCATCCGGGGCACCAGGGGCACGCCGGCGAGGTGGAGTTCGTGGGCGAACCGGTGCACCACCAGGGCGGCGAGCCCCGGACAGCAGAGGATCGCCTCATCGAGGTGACCCATCGCAGGATCCCCCTCGAATGCCGCGACGGCATCCTCGGCCAGCAGGTCCCGGATCGCCGGGATGCGGTCGAGAAATCGATCCATGACGGCGGTCGACCGGTCCCGAGCTTCCGACCGGGGGCAGCCGTGGCTTCCGATGGGGTCGTAGGCGAACGCCGCCTCCAACTGCCCCCCAAGCATCGTGGCGAGCTCGTCGAGCAGATCGCCCACGTGCGACTCGAGCGCCGCGGGCTCGACCACTCGCGGCCCGAAGAACCCGGGAAAGGCCAGCCAACCCAGTCTTTCCACGATCCCCGCCACCACTTCCGCATCCGGCATGGGCGTGCCTGCCGTTCGATGGGACGCGGGATTCGAAACCACGGACGCGACCACGTCGGCCCGACGACGGGCGGCATCGGATGCAGGCGGCTTCGGGTCGGCCGATTTCGAGGCGTCGTTCATCGGTCGCATCCTAAGGCGGCGATTCACCCGAGGTGGGCCCGCACGCAATCGACCCATCAAGAAGACGGCGGCCTCGCAGGGAGGCCGCCGTCCGTGATCCACATCCTGAAGCCACGCCCGATCGGGCTCGTGCGGCTCAGGCGGAGTCAGTTGTTGTTGCCGCCACGGCCACCGCCACGGCCGCCTTCGCCGCCACGGCCACCGCCGCGACCACCCTGGCCGCCTTCGCCGCCACGGCCACCGCCGCGACCGCCCTGGCCGCCTTCGCCGCCACGACCACCACCGCGGCCACCGCGGAACTCCTCGATCATGGCGCGACGTTCCTCGTCACTGAGTTCACCGTCGCCGTCCT
>JAACEA010000047.1 GCA_009936695.1 Planctomycetia bacterium | reverse complement strand
TCGATGTCAGGTCGAGAGAGTACCACCGTCTCCGACGGTGCCGAGGTCCACGAAGGCGGGCGACGCGGTCGGCGCCCCGGTGTTCGCGGACTGGACCATCAGCACGCTCGCGGGCCGGCCGTCGGGACCTTCGGCCACGTGCGGGTTCGCAGGATCGAGCATCGTGCGACCGTCCACCACGAGTCGGTAGCGGACCGAGCCCGTGACCGGAAGTTCGATCCCGACCCAGCGATCACCGTCGGGATGACCTTCGATCGGGCGCAATGGAAGCCCCGCGTCGTGCCACTGGTTGAAGTCGCCGGTCACCGCGATCTGCGCACCCAGCATCGCGGGCTGGACGATCCGCACCCGGTTTCCATCCGGGCGGGGCGTTTCCGCGGACCGGTTGTTGGCCCCGGGCCGGAGACGACCGACGAGTTCCGCCGCCCGCCCCGAGATCTCGACCTCGCGGACCCCGGACTCGTCGCCGAACGCGGGCGGCCCCGATGTGCCGGCGGTGCGTTCCTCGTCGATCGTCGGGACGTCGGTCTCCGCCTCGGGCGGCTCGATGACCGCGGCGGATTCGGTCTCGATCCATGCCGCGAGCCGCTGGTAGTCGCCGCTGGCCTCGGAGTCCGGCGCGTGCTCGATCACCGCCCGGCCGAACGCGGTCGCCTCCCGGATCTCGATGTGATCGCGGATCGGATGGGGTGACACACCCGAGCCGAATCGCTCTCGCAACGCGTCCAGCAGGTCCTGATCGAGGGTTCGCTCGGTGTGAAGGAGATTCGGGACGAGTCTGGCCCGCATCGGTCGACCGATCCGCGCCGCCATCGCCCGCAGGGTCGTCCACTGGCGGTGGGCGCCTCGGGTCGCGAGGAATCCGGTCTCGACGGGCACGACGACCTCGTCGGCCGCTCGAAGCGCGTTGAAGGTCAGCATGCCGATGGTCGGCGGGCAGTCGATCAGGCAGTAGTCCATCGTGTCCGCGAACGCTTCGAGCCCCCGCTGCAACCGCCGATCGCGATCGCCTGCCTGCATGAGACCACCACCCGGTGCCTCCGCCCGCGCGAGGCGAACGGTGCTTGGAAGCAGTCGCAGGCCATAGGCGACCTCCCAGGTCATGCCGGCGACCTGCGTCGGTGCGAGCGGATGTCCGGGAGGATCGAGCAGAAGATCGATGGTGCTGTACTCGATCTCCTCGTCCGGGACCCCCAACGCGGCCGCACAGTGCCCCTGAGGATCGAGATCCACGAGCATGACCCGACGCCCCAGGGAAGCGAGTACGGCGGCGAGATTGACGGCGGTCGTGGTCTTGCCACAGCCGCCCTTCTGGTTGACGATCGAGATGATCCGCATGGGGAACCGGTACTCGCGGGGGTTCTGGGCCGAAGCGGCGTGGTGCTTCACGGTGAGCAGCCCCGCCCGGACTTCGAAGAGATCGGCCGTGCGGCGGATCCTGCTCCAAACTTGAGGACGAGCGGCCGCTCGGTCGAGCCCCCGGCCCCCATCACCCCGGTTCGATCACCGCGGCCCAGCCGGCCCGGACGACCGAGTCGCCTGGATCGTCCACCACCACCACATCGCCGATGTCGCGGGGGAGGACCAGGCGGATTCGACCGTGACTCGCCTTCTTGTCGACCCGCATCGCCGCCGTGAGGCCATCGAGGTCGGCCGCCCCGATCCCCCGAACCGCCGTGGGAAGCCCGGCTTCAGCGAGAAGGGCTCGAATCCGATCCTCCATCGCGGAGCCGGACTGCAGCCCCGCGGCGACCGCGGCACGACAGGCCGCGACGAGTCCGATCGCCACCGCTTCGCCATGCGCGAGCCCCAGTTCGGTCCGACTCTCGAGGGCGTGAGCGTAGGTGTGCCCGAGGTTGAGGAATGCTCGATCGCCGGCCTCACGCGGGTCACGCTCGACGATGCCGATCTTCACGCCCGCGGATCGGTCGATGAACCGGGCCAGGACGTCCGGATCTCGCTCGAGCACGCCCGGAAGCTCCCGTTCGAGCGATGACAGGGCGTCGGGGCCGTCGATGATGGCGTGCTTGACGCATTCCGCGAGCCCCGACCGGAACTCGCGATCACCGAGGGTTCGAAGCACGTCACAGTCGCAGATGACGAGTCGGGCGGGCCAGAAGGCGCCCACGAGGTTCTTGCCGAGGCCCCCGCTTGGAAGTCGTCGATTCACCCCGGTCTTCCCGCCGATCGCGGCATCGACCATGCCGAGCAGCGTCGTCGGGCAGAGGACGAGATCCACGCCTCGCATCCAGCCACTCGCCGCGAATCCCACGACGTCGCACGCGATTCCGCCGCCCAACGCCACGACCACCGACCGGCGATCGACCCCCGCCTCGAGCATTCGGTCCCAGAGCGCTTCGACGCCCGGCATCGACTTCGCGGGCTCGGA
>JAACEA010000046.1 GCA_009936695.1 Planctomycetia bacterium | reverse complement strand
GGCGGCGGCGGACATCAGCCCGTCGACGCGGACGACATTCCGTTCTGATCAGACGCCAGACCGATCTTCATTCGACGCTTCGTGGCCTCGTCGTCCCGAAAAGGGGCTGCAGCCTCGAAAAACGATGATTCCACGTCGAGCCAGCCCTTCCTTCGAAGGGCTGGTTCTGTCATAATCTCCGATCTCATTCGCTGGGGCCGTCCCTGTCGCGACGGCTCCTAACCCGGAAACGAGGACAGCGAGAACACCATGCCTGCCAAGTCCACCCGCACCATCACCCTCCTGCTCAACCAGAACGTCGAGAGCCTCGGCATCGTCGGCGACGTCGTCACCGTGAAGCCCGGCTACGCTCGGAACTTCCTGCTTCCGCTCGGCATCGCCGAAGCGCCGACCGACGAACGCGTCGAAGCCCTCAAGGCCGCTCGTGCGGAAGCCCTCGCGGAGCTCGAGCAGGTCCGCGGCGAGCGGAAGAAGATCATCGACGCCCTCGAGGAGATGAGCATCACGCTCGTCCGAAGCTGCAACGACCGTGGCGTGCTCTACGGTTCCGTCACGCAGCGGGACATCTCCGATGGCCTGACCGAACTCGGTCATGCGGTCGACGAACGAGCCGTCCGGCTCGCGAACCCGATCCGCCGGGTCGGCGACTATCCGGTCGTGATCCAGTTCGAGAAGGATCTCCGAGCCCAGATCCACATCGTGGTCGAGGCCGATCGCTCGCTTGCCGAGGAATCCGAGGAGATGGAGTTCGACAACGAGGGCGAACTGATCGAACCCTCCGCCCGACGGGCTCCAGAGGCCGACGCGGAGGGATCCGAGGAGCCGGCCACCGAGGAATCCAAGACCGAGGCGACCGCCGAGCCCTCCGAGGCCTGACCGCCCCGATCGGGCCGCCCGATCCGATGCAGACCACGACCGCCCGCGAATCCGAGGTTCGCGGGCGGTCGTTTTCGGTCAGGAGATCGAAAATCGAGTGACCGACCTTCGCTGGCCGATACGATCTTCGTCCGTGAGATCATCGGCTCGAGACGCATCGAAGGATCGTGGCGTCACGGAGTCGGACTTCAGGAGTCGCAAGCAGATGCAGACCATGGCAGTTCCTCCCCGACAGAGCCTCCCCAACACCCGCCGATCGATGACCCACAAGTTCGCGATCGCGGGACACGAGGGATACCTGACCATCGGACTGTTCGACGACGGGAACCCCGGAGAGGTGTTCATCAAGATGAGCAAGGAGGGGTCGACGCTGTCCGGCCTGATCCAGGGCTTCTGCCGGGCCTTCAGCCTGGCCTTGCAGCACGGCCTCAGTCCCGCGGATGCGGTCGAGCGGTTCCGCGGGATGCGCTTCGAGCCGATGGGCGCGACTTCGAACCCCCAGATCCCCGAGGCCTCGAGCATTCTCGACTACGTGGCCCGGTACATCGACCTTCATTTCGTCCAGAGTTCCGGCTGACGCCGGAAACCCGGGATCGAGGGGCGTCGACGGTTTCCGGAGTGATAGAATCCGGGAATGGACCGGATCGCGCCGCCAAGCACCTATGAAGACCTCTGCGACGCAGCCCGTCGGGAAGTCCGGTCGATCGACGCTGCTGAAGTCGCGGCGATGCGGTCCGACGCCTCGACCGGCTCGACGCTCGTGGTCGTCGATGTCCGCGAACCGACGGAGTGGCAGGACGGCATCGTTCCGGAAGCCATTCTGATCCCCCGCGGGGTGCTCGAGAAGGAGATCCAGCCCCGGGTCGGGTCCCCGAGCGACCCCGTCTGCGTCTACTGCGCCACCGGCAAACGGAGCCTGCTCGCGGCCCAGACGCTGCAGCGGATGGGCTTCACGAACGTCTGCAGTCTCGATGGCGGCTTCGCGGGCTGGACCGACGCGGGACTTGAGATCGCGCCAGGGCCCGTCACGCTCGCGGCCCGCGACGACCGAGCCGTGGTCGACCACGAGAACTGGGCGTCCATCCGGTCGAACTTCGCGATCTCGAGTCGGACCGTCGAGGTGCTCGACGGCTCCACTCGTCCGCTCGTCTACCTCGACCACGCGGCGACCACCCATCCGCCGGATTTCGCGATGGAGGAGGTGAGGAACTTCCTCAGCCTCGACTATGCCAACGTTCACCGCGCCTCGTACCAGCTCGCGCGACGCTCGACGCTGAGATTCGAGGATGCGTACCGAACCTGCGCCGCCTTCGTCGGCGCGGATCTCCGGCATCACTGCGTGGTGTTCACATCGAACACCACCGCCGCCTGCGAGATCGTCGCCCACGCGGTCGAACCCCGTCCCGGTGCCGTGCTGGTCACCGACCTCGAGCATCACAGCAGCGATCTCCCCCACCGTCGTCGCGGGAAAGTGGTGCGGGTCGGACTCGATCCCGACCACCGCCTCGACATGGACGCGCTCCGCGCCGCCCTTGGACAGGAGCCGATCAAGCTCGTCTCGGTGACCGGCGCCGCGAACGTCACCGGCTGGATGCCGCCGATCCACGAGATCGCGGCACTCGCCCACGAGGCCGGCGCCCTCATCTGCGTCGACGCCGCCCAACTGATCGCCCACGCTCCCATCGACATGGGCCGCCCGGGCGAACCGACATCGATCGACTTCCTCGTCGCCGCCGGACACAAGGCCTACGCCCCGTTCGGCGCCGGTTTCCTGGTGGGTCCGCGCGAGGTGCTGGATTCGGTCGACCCCGTCGTTCCGGGTGGCGGCGTCGCCGCCAAGGTCGATGAGAACGGTGCGACCTGGCTCCCCAGCCCGGATCGGCACCAGTACGGAACGCCCAACGTCGGCGGCGCGATCGGAATGTCGGTGATGCTCGGACTCCTGATGCGGATCACGATGGACGAGGTCCGCGCCCATGAGATGAAACTCTTCCGTCGCATGGTGGACGGCCTTCAGGGAATCGGTGGAATCACGCTGTACGGACCCCCCGACCTCGAAGAACGCGT
>JAACEA010000397.1 GCA_009936695.1 Planctomycetia bacterium | reverse complement strand
CTGGCGCGTCCAGTGGGGCACCCGATCCCGTTCCAGCCAGATCACGTTCCGATCCAGGTCGCTGTCGGCCTCCGAAACGGAGATGCGGCCCGCGTCGACGAATTCGACCAACGCCACGCGAAAGCGGTCGATGGCGTCGATGGACCGGACATCCGCGCTCTCGCTGCTCATGGGTCGATCTCGTGGGCGGGTGGTCGCGGGTCAGCGCTGCTGGAGGTAGTCCTCGATCCGCTGCGCCTTGCGCAGCAGGAAGGGGATGTGGACGTCCGAGGCCTTCACGAAGCGATGAAGCGTCTTGACGGTGGCGTCGAACTCTTCCTCGAACTTCGCTTGTTCCTGGTCACGCCAGCTCTGGGAGAGCGTTCCCATGCGAGCCTGCATGGTCTGCATGTTTCCCTGAAGCTCGTTGGTGAATCGCTTGAGATCGTTGGCGAATCGGCGAAGTTCGGCCGGATCGGCGACGGCCTTGGCCATGGTGCGTCTCCTCTGAGGGTCGGTCGGTCCGAGGAGTGTAGCGGCATGATCGCGGGTACTCTCCCGCAGGCCGGTGCTCCTGCGGGGATCCGGCCGGGAATCCGGAGGATCGAACGATGCGGGAAGCCAACCTGATCGATGGAGCCTGGGTCGCGGCGGACTCGGGGCGGACGCTCGAGGTTCTGGATCCGGCGACCGACGCGCTGATCGGATCCGTGCCCGCGATGGGTGGTGCCGAGACGCGACGGGCGGTGGATGCGGCGGCCGGGGCCTTCCCGGCATGGGCCGCCCGCCCGGTGGAGGCGCGGGCGGCGACGTTGCACGCGATCTCGGCTCGGATGGCCGCGAATCGATCTTCACTCGCGGCGTTGATGACCGCGGAGCAGGGCAAGCCGCTCGCCGAGGCGGAGGCGGAGGTCGACTACGCTCGGAGCTTCTTCGAGGTCGCGGCGTCCGCGGTGGAGATGCTCGAGGACGAACATCCCGAGGTGCCGGGGAAGGCGATCCGCGTGCATCGACGTCCCGTCGGCGTCGCGGTCGCGATCACTCCGTGGAACTTCCCGATCGCGATGCTCGCGAAGAAGGTCGCCCCGGCCCTCGCGGTCGGCTGCACCCAGATCGTGAAGCCCGCCGAACAGACGCCGCTCTCCGCGATCGCCTTCGCGGAGCTGGCGGTCGAGGCCGGTGTTCCCGCCGGCGTGCTCAACCTGGTCACGGGCGAGCCGGCGCCGATCGCCGAGGTCCTGCTGGAGGACGCCCGGGTGCGCAAGCTCTCCTTCACCGGCAGCACGGAGGTCGGCCGTCTGCTGATGCGGGAGGGTGCGACGAACCTGCTGCGGCTGTCGCTCGAACTCGGGGGGCACGCCCCGATGCTGGTCTTCGAGGATGCCGACGTGGAGTCGGCGGTCCGGATCGCGATGGCCGCGAAGTACCGGAACGGTGGACAGACCTGCATCTGTCCGAATCGGTTCATCGTCCACGAGTCGATCCACGACTCGTTCGTGGCGGCGTTGGCGGCCTCGTCCGCGGCCCTGGTCTCGGGCATCGGGACGCAGCCGGGCGTGACGCTCGGGCCCATGATCGACGATGCCGCGATCGAGAAGGTCGAGGAGCACGTCGCCGATGCGATCCGGCTCGGCGCGACCCTGGTCACCGGAGGTGGACGACGCCGGGTCGCGGGGGCGGCGGATCGATTCCACGAGCCGACGGTGCTCGCGGGTTGCACCGGCGAGATGCGGTGCTGGCGGGAGGAGACCTTCGGCCCGGTCTGTCCAGTCCGGATGTTCCGGGACGACGAGGAGGCGATCGAGCTCGCCAACGACTCGGAGTACGGACTCGCGGCCTATGCCATCACGTCGGAACCGGCTCGCATCGAACGTCTCGGTGCGGTCCTGCGGGCGGGCGTGATCGGCATCAACGACCCCGGCCCCGCGGTGGCCGCGGTCCCCTTCGGCGGCATCCGTCATTCCGGCTTCGGTCGTGAGGGTGGACGCTGGGGGCTCGAGGAGTACCTGGAGATCGTCACCGTCTCGCAGGCGGGCGGCTGAACCTCGCCGTGGCCGGGAGGATCCCCGTGAAACGACACGAGGCCGCGAGCAGTTCGCTCGCGGCCTCGTCGCCGTTCACATCGGACGATCGAATGTCCGGATCATCGCCTTGCCGGCTCGATCACTCGTCCTCGCCGTTGAGGAAGTTCGAGAGTCGCTGTCGACGGATCGGATGCTGGAGCTTCCGGATCGCCTTGCTCTCGACCTGTCGCACGCGTTCGCGGGTGACCTTGAAGATCCGGCCGACCTCCTCGAGGGTGTAGGTGTAGCCGTCGCCGATCCCGTAGCGGAGCTTGAGGATCTCGCGTTCGCGATAGGTCAGCGTCCGAAGCACGTCGTTGATCCGCTGTCGCAGCATGTCGCTGGTGGCGGAATCGGACGGCGACTCCTGGCGCTCGTCCTCGATGAAGTCGCCGAAGTGGGAGTCCTCGCTCTCGCCGACCGGACGGTCGAGGCTGATGGGATGACGCGAGATCTTCATGACCCGCCGGGTCTCCTCGATCGGCATCTTCGCCTTCATCGCGATCTCCTCGACGGTGGGCTCCCGGCCGAGTTCCTGCAGGAGGACCTTCTGGATGTTCCGCAGCTTCGACATGGTCTCGATCATGTGGACCGGGACGCGGATGGTGCGGGCGTGATCGGCGATGGCCCGGGTGATGGCCTGTCGGATCCACCAGGTGGCATAGGTCGAGAACTTGTAGCCACGCTTGTACTCGTACTTGTCGACCGCCCGCATCAGGCCGGTGTTGCCTTCCTGGATGATGTCGAGGAAGGGCAGTCCGCGATTGCGGTACTTCTTGGCGATCGAGACCACCAGTCGGAGGTTTCCGCCGGAGAGATCACGCTTGGCCTGCTCGTATTCCTCGAAGACCTTCTCGATCTCCCGAACCCGCTCCGCGAGCTCGCCCGGTTCCTCGAGCACGAGGCTTCGCAGTCCCTCGCGTTCCTCCCGCATGACGAAGACGTCTTCGGGGTCGTAGCGGTCGGGGTGCTTCTCGGCCTTCTCGATCCGCCGAGCCAGGTCCTTGAGCTTCTTGTTCACCGCCTGGAGCTTCCGCATCAGCGGCTGGATCCGTCCGGTGCGAAGGCAGCATTCCTCGAGGAGCGTCGCGATCCGGCGACGGCGCTCCTGCATCTCCGCCCGGAGCGACACGCGTCGGGCGTCGGTGCAGGTGTCCTGCTCGAGCTGCTCCCATCCGGTCTCGTTCAGGTCGATGAGTCGTCGAACGGTCGAGGAGTTGTAGGGGATCCGGCTGGCCACCTTCTCCTTGGCGTTGTCCTCGGCGGTGGAGATCCGCATGGTCCGGTCGAAGGGAAGCTGGCCGTCGTGGACCTGCTGGAGCGTCTCGATCGCCTGCCGCGCCGCGTAGTCGCTCTCGAGCGTGAGGCGTCGGAAGAACATCCGGGTCGTCTCGATCTTCTTGGCGAGCCTGATCTCCTGCTCCCGCGTGAGCAACGGAATGGTGCCCATCTGGGTCAGGTACATGCGGATCGGATCGTCGATCCGCTTCGATCCCTGTTCGGCGATCGCCTGCTCGACCGCGGCCTGGGTCTCGGCGTCGTCGAGGATCTCGGGCTCACCGGCTTCCGCGGCCTTGGCGGCCGGCGTCGCGGATTCGCCGAGCTCCGAGCCGTCGTCGATGTGGACGGCGTTGGGCGTGTTCTCGCCGTCCTCGTCCATCATCTGGACCTTCGGGGTCCGGGTCGCCTTGCGGGCGTTGTCACGCTGGAACTTCAGGTCGGTCTGGAGCGCCGCGTCGATCTGGTCGAGGCCGCGTCGCCGCCGCTCGATCTCGTCGATGAGTTCGATGCCCTCGAGCCGCACCAGGGTCACGAAGGCGTCGACCGCGTCCGGATCGACGTAGCAGTCGGGAAGGCAGGTGTTGACCTCCTCGTAGCAGATCCAGCCGCGCTTGCGGCCGGCCTCGACGAGCTCGGTGAGGACGGGATGGGGGGTCAGTTGCAGTGGCAGCAAGGTGGTCTCCAGAAAACGCCTGACGGTGTCACTCGCAGGAATCGACGTCGATCGACGTCGGGAACGAGGGTTCCTCGGGGAACCCCTCGAAGGTCGTGATGCCGCCGACGCGTCCGGAGCGTCGGCGGCCGATGGCCGCGGGGTCGGAACCCGCGGCGCGAAGCTTGTTGATGGCGGCGACGGCGTCGTCGGCCGAATCGACCCGTCGCGAGGCGAGGTCCGCCCGATCGGCGAGATTCTCGTCGCGACGGATGGCGATCTCGAGATCCTCGACGGCCTGTCGGAGAAGCGCCTCCGCGTCCACGTCGGGGGTCGAGAGTTCGCGGAGTCCCTCGACGAAGAGCGCCGAGACGATCCGTCCGGTCCCTTCGTCCTCGATCGCGGCGATCAGATCGGGACCGTCGGGGATGGTCCCGCCCGCGGCCTTGGACTCGATGAGCTGCCAGGTGGTGCGACACGGCGGGTCGTCGAAGCGGCCGTGATCGAATCGATCGAGCAGGGTCGCGGATGTCTCCGACTCGGCGAACCGCCGGGTGAGCAGCGAGGTGTCGGCGAGGGCGAGCCGCAGGACGCATTCCTCGGCCCGGCGGCGTCCGCCTGCGGCACGGACCATCACGGCCGGTTCGAGTTCGGTCGTCGGTGCGAGCGTCTCGGTGACTCGCGGGGCCCGTCGTCGTCCAACCTGTTCGAGCATCGAGGTCGTGACGCCGAGGATGCTCGCGATCTGGTCGAGGATGAAGTTCCTCCGCACGCCCGCCACGCCGTCGAGCCCGAGGCCGTCGAGGCGGTTGATGGCTTCGTCCACGATCCGCTGGCGACCGCTCACGCCGCCGGCCTGATCGAGCGAGCGTCGGAAGTCCGAGAGCAGGGCGACGGTCGCGTCGACCGCGCCGTCGAGCGCGCGGGTGAAGAGCTCGTGGCCGTTCTCCCGTCCGAGGAGTTCATCGGGGTCGGCGCCGTCGGGAAGGGTGCAGAGCTTCACGTCCACGGTCGAGGCGAAGAACACCTCGACGGCGCGATCCGCGGCCCGCTGGCCGGCGAGATCTCCGTCGAAGAGCAGGATGACGGTGTCGCAGAACCGTCCGAGCCGATCCGCGTGATGTCGGGTCAGGGCGGTGCCGAGGGTGGCGACCGCGTTCTCGAATCCCGCCGCGTGGAGCGCGATCACGTCGGTGTAGCCTTCGCAGATGATCGCGGTTCGCCGCTTGGCGATCGCCTTCGCCGCGAGATCGAGGCCGTAGAGCGTCGATCCCTTGTGGAAGACATCGCTCTCCGGGCTGTTGAGGTACTTCGGCTCGTCCTCCGGGTCGATCTTCCGGGCTCCGAAGGCGACCGGGCGTCCGAGCTCATCCCGGATCGGGAAGATCAGGCGATTGCGGAAGGTGTCGATCAGGGTTCCGCGTCGGGAGTTTCGCACCAGGCCCGCCGCCTCGAAGATGGGCAGCTCCGGAACGGCGTCGCCGTCGACCGCGACGTCCTCCCGAAGGAAGCGGTCGACGCGATCCGCGAGGTCGCTCCAGGCGTCGGGCGCGATGCCGATTCCGAATCGTTCGGCGATCTCGTCCGAGATGCCCCGGCTCTTCAGGAGTTCCCGTCCGATCTCCGCCGACGGTCCGTCCTCGACGATCAACCGGCGATAGAAGCGGGCGGCGAGCGCGTTCGCGCGGAGGAGTCCGGTGCGACGGTTCGCGGCGCCGCGATCGTCTCCACCACGTCGGGTGAGTTCGATGCCGGCGCGGTTCGCGAGCGTCTCGAGCGCCTCGAGGAACTCCATGCGATGGAGGTTGACGAGAAAGTCGATCGCGTTGCCATGGGCGCCGCAGGCGAAGCAGTGATAGAAGCCCTTCCGGGGCACGACGTACATCGAGGGCTTCGAGTCCTCGTGGAACGGGCACAGCCCCACGAACTCGTCACCCTTGGGGTCGAGTCGTACCTGCTCCGACACCAGCGCCACGATGTCCGTGGCATCGAGGATGCGGTCTCGGTCGTTGGATCCGGAGTGGGCGGACACGTGAGGAGGAGATCCGGGAGAAGAGAGGTGGTGGAGGCCACCGGGGAGGGAGGAGGACGGCGAACGACGACAGGCCACGAAGACGTCTTCCCGCGTGTGGCGGGAGGAAACGAGATCGACGTGCAAACGAAAAGGCTTCGAGATCCTCAACGGATCGACGGCCGGCACGAATGACGTGGTTCGGGGTGTCCGAACGCGTCGGCTGGAATGTCGGAACGGTGCGGACGCGGCCCGGGTCGACGATCAGTCCACAGTGTGGTGCGGGGACCTGATTCGTCGGGCGATCGGGACACGGTTCGAGGAAGGAGGTGGATTTCGGCCAGCCCGAGGGAATTGGGCAGGTGACCGCAGGGGTCCTTCGACGGACGTGGAAGAATAGCCGCCTGGCGGCTGGAATCAAGCGGAACGGGATCCCGATTGCTCAGAATCCGGGTTCTCGGGGGTTTTTCGGCGGATCAGGCTTCGGCGGCGGCCTTCTGCTCGCGGGTGTACGTGTACTTCCGCTTGGCCGGCTTCACGACCATCCCCATTCGAATGGCCTTCGTGGACGCGAGCACCCGGGCCGGGGCTCCATCAATGACGCATCGGACCTTCTGGAGGTTCGGCTTGAACGTTCGCTTGGTCTTGGAGGTGATCTTGATACCGACGCCGCCGAGGTACTTGGCGCGACCACGGTAGGTCTTCTTGTGTCCGGAACTGGTTCCGGTTCCGAGGAAGTGGCATCGGCGGGGCATCTGGGACTCCAAAGTGAAGGACCGAGGAGTATAGCGATTTCGGGGCCGTCGACAACCATCGAGGACGCCACCTCCGGATCGGGGGGCTCAATCCTCGGCGGGGACCGAGCGGAGGGGGGGGCCGATCTCGATCGGGTGGAAGCCCGCGAGATCGAGGATGGCCCGAAGTCGGCGATCGTCGACGTCCGAGAACGCGTCGAGGTCGAAACTGTCGAGATCGAGCACGCGATCGGCGACCTCGGCGTCCGGTGCGTTCGGGCCGAGCGGGATCACGATTTCGGCGCGGTCCCTGGGGTCGCAGGCGACGTAGTCCTCACCGAGTTCCGCCACGTCACGGACGATCCGGGTCCGGCGGTGCCGAAGGGCCTGGCCGCAGACTCCGTGAAGTCCGATGGGCGAACAGGCGGGTCGGTCCCGACACTGCTCGAGCAGGAGCTGGTCCGAATCGGCGTCGCGACGGTAGAAGCCGATCCAGCTCACGCCGACCGGTGAGAGCGCCTCCCACGCGAGATCGATGAATGCCCCGGCATCGACGGGACCGTCATGCTTCAGGCGGGTTTCGATCGAGCGGTAGGCCGCGGTCCGGTCGGGCGTTCCCGAAGTCACGCGGATTCCTTCTTCCTCCGCGCCATGCGCTCGAGGGTCGGCCCTTCGTCGACCGCGTCGCCGTCGACGACGTAGGTCACGCCTTCGTTGTCCTCGTCGGGCAGGTCGTAGAGGAGATCCACCATGAGTTCGTCCATCACCGCGCGAAGCCCGCGGGCTCCGGTCGCTCGCTTCATCGCGCGGTCCGCGATCTTGTCGAGAGCGTCGCTGGTGAACTCGAGGGTGGCGGATTCGAGCGCGAAGAGATGCTCGTACTGGCGGACGATGGCGTTCTTGGGCTCCGTGAGGATCCGGACCATCGCCGATCGGTCCAGCGGTTCGAGCGGGCAGACGATGGGGAGACGTCCGACGAGTTCGGGGATCAGGCCGAATTCGAGAATGTCTTCGGGGACGACCCGGGTGAGGACCGGGTCCTTGTCGCCGACCTTCTTCCGGGCGCCCGATCCGGCGAAGCCGATGAGGCTGCCTCCGAGCCGCTTGCGGATGATGTCCTCGAGGCCGACGAAGGAACCGCCGCAGATGAAGAGGACGTTGGTCGTGTCGAGCTGGATGTACTGCTGTTCCGGGTGCTTCCGGCCGCCCTGGGGCGGAACGTTCGCGACGGTGCCTTCGAGCATCTTCAGCAGGGACTGCTGGACGCCTTCGCCGGACACGTCCCGAGTGATCGAGACGTTGTTGCTCGTCTTGCCGATCTTGTCGATCTCGTCGATGTAGATGATGCCGCGCTGGGCCGTCTCCAGGTCGTAGTCCGCGGCCTGGAGCAGCTTGAGCAGGAGGTTCTCGACGTCCTCGCCGACATAACCGGCTTCGGTGAGGGTGGTGGCGTCGCCGATCGCGAAGGGGACGTTGAGGATCCGGGCGAGGGTGCGTGCGAGCAGCGTCTTGCCGGTGCCGGTGTGTCCGATGAGGAGTACGTTCGACTTGTCGAGTTCGACCTCGGTCTCCTCGTTCTCGACGTGCATCAGTCGCTTGTAGTGGGTGTGCACCGCGACGGCGAGCGATCGCTTGGCGCGTTCCTGGCCGATCACGTACTGATCGAGGAAGTCGCGGATGTGTCGAGGCGTCGGGATCGAACTGAAGAGCGGCTGGCCGCGATCGACCCGGCGTCGCTCCTGTCGGAAGATGTTCTGGCAGAGATCGGTGCAGTTGGTGCAGATGTAGACGTCGCCGGGGCCTTCGACCATCGGTCCGACCTCCCGCGAGGTCTTGCCGCAGAACGAGCAGGTCGTGATCTTCCGGCCTCGGAAGCCGCCGCCACCACCGCCACCAGCGCCGCCGCTGGGGCCGCCACCGCCGCCACCACCACCGCTCGGTCCCTCCGGGCCGCCGGTCGAGCCGCCGCCGGTCTCCGAATCGGCCGCATTGGTCGGCACGGGCTGCTGTCGGGCTGGGTTCGAGGTGGGATTCGTTGGGCTGCGGTGCATGCGTGGTCCTGCGGGAAAAGGCGTGAAGATCGCCGATGACGACCTTGGAAAGTGTATCGGGGAGGGATGCCTCGCGCTTCAATCGTTCCGACTTCGAGACCGGAAGGGATGCGGTCTGTATCACGCCGGCGTCGAGGTACGCCCGAAAACCCGGATCTCCGCCGTGAGGCGTTCCGGGAGCCGCGATGGATCAGGCGTCGGACTCGCGTTCGGTGGAGTCGGCCGGTCGCCGCACGGGGGGGATCGGCGTGACCCGGCCGGGCGAGCCCTGTCGCGCCGTCGGTTCGTCCGCGTTCGATGGCGTCATCGGCCTCATGGCCTCGAGCATCCGTGACTTCGCGGCCGTGAATTCCTCCTCCGACATCTCGCCGGCGTCCCGCATCCGTCGGAGATCCGCCAGGGTGAAACCGGCGGGCTCGCCCTCCCGGATCGTCGCGAACCGGCGGCGGAGAAACAGCGCCAGCCCACCTCCCAGCAGGATGATCACGACCAGCAGGCCGAGCCAGGGGAGGATGTCCGCGAACAGCCGGTCCGCGCCCTGCGTCGACTGGGCGAAGAGGGCGGTCACGACTTCTCGGCGGCCGCCTTGCGTTCCGCGACCTTCGCATCGACGACCTTGTTCCAGTCGTCCGCGGGCATCTCGGTGACCTTGGCGGTGTCGACGATCCGGTCCGCGGCCTTCGCGTGCTGGATCGACATGCCGATGTCACGCAGTCGACCGGAGCGGGCGAGCTCAGCGCGAACCTCTTCCGGGCGGGCGCCACGCGATGCGGCGAGCTCGGCGATCCGGGCGTTGAGTTCCTCTTCCTTGACCTCGATCGAGAACTCGTTGGCAAGGCGCGACATGATGAACATCAGCCGCAGGCGGTCTCGCGAGGACTTCTCGCTCTCGCCACGGATCTCGGCGAGATGCTTCTCGATCGTCTCTTCGTCGAGGCCGCGGTGGGCCATCTCCATCCGCTGCTGCTCGATCATGCCGGCGGCCTGGGCTTCGCTGATCTTCGGCGGAAGTTCGAACTCGATGTTCTCGAGGAGCCACTCGTAGACCTGCTCGCGCTCGGCGTTCCGCTGTTCGGAGTCGCGGCGGGTCTCGAGGGACATCCGCATCTGCTCCCGAAGGCCGCTCTCGTCGTCGAGGCCGAACTGCTCGACCATCTCCGAAACCTCGAGCGGGGCGACGCGCTCGGCGTCGCGGATCTCATAGCGGACCGCGAGCTTCTTGCCGCGGATCTCCTCGCGCTCGTGCATGTCAGGCCCGAGCGTCTCGAACTCGACCACGTCGCCGACCTTCTTGCCGCCGAGGTGATCGGCGAGGTCGTCGACCATCAGCCCGAGGAACTGGCCCTTGCCCTCGTCCTCCACCGCGGGGACGACGCCGACGGCCTGGTCGTTCTCGAAGAAGGGCTCTTCCATCCCGTCGAGCATGATGCGCACCGAACCGACCATTCGGTCGAGGGGTTCGAAGGGGCCTTCGATCCGGGCCGGAGTGCCGAAGCGATATCGCGTGCGGAGGACCTCGGCGTCGATGTGTTCGTCGGTGACCTCCATGATCGGCTTGGTGACCGGGACGCCCTCGAGTTCGGGGAGTTCGAAGTCCGGGACGACCTCGATGGTGACGGTGAACGCGTAGTCGCTGCCGGACTCGAGTTCGGCGAGGTTCTCGAGGTCGCCGAAGTCGGGCTCGCCGATGACCTGGAGTTCGGCGTCCGTCACGGCCTTCTCGTAGCTCGAGGAGATCAGCTGGCCGCGGGTCTCCTGGCGGACGTTGGCGCCGAAGCGACGTTCGAGCAGGGCTCGGGGGACGCGGCCCTTCCGGAAGCCGGGAAGCGCCGCTTCCGCGACGAGGGTGCCGAGCTGCATCTCGAGTCGCTCTTCGACCACCGAAGCGGGGATCGTGATGGAGAGCGAACGGGTGCAGGGGCCGGTCTCGGTGATGTCGACCTTGGAGTCGATGGTGTCACCGCCGTCGAGCGAGAAGTCTTCCATGGGCGTCGGGATCCGGAGTCGTGGGACGGCCTGCAGGCCGATTGAGGGGAAACCTCGGAAGATACCCGCCCCCGGACCCTGCGGCCAGTCCTCAAAGGTGAGAAACGCCCCGCGACGGGGTGTCGCGGGGCGTCGGGTGCACATGAAGGGTCGATCGGGCGATCGGATTCGTCGGGTCAGCGGCCGACCAGAAGCATCTCCGCGTACGTGGGCAACGGCCAGAGCTCGGTGGGAATCCTCGCTTCCAGTGCGTCGCTGGCCGCGCGGGCCCGCTCCATGGCGGGCACGAGGGTGGTCCGGAGTTGCTTGGCGTGCTTCTCGGGGTCCTTGCCGGGGGTGCCGAGGCTGGCATCGATCTCGTCGACGGAGGCTCGAAGTTCGGAGACGTACGACACCAGAAGCCGGAGTTCGGCTTCGGAGTCGGGGCATTCCACGCCCGCCACCTGAGTTGCCCCGACCACGTCGGCGAGCTCGGCCTGGGTTCGAAGGGCTGCGGGGAGCACCTCGGTCCGGATCAGCGAGGACATCGTCCGCCCCTCGATCTCGAGCTTGGTCGCGTACTGCTCGAGGAGGATGTCGGCCCGGGCCTTCAGCTCGCGGCCGGACAGCACGCCGTACTTCGAGAAGAGGGAGGTCGCCTGCCGGCTCTTGAACGCGGGGAGCGCATGGGCCGAGTCACGGACGTTCGGCAGTCCGCGGCGTTCGGCCTCGGCGGTCCATTCATCGCCGTAGCCGTCCCCGTCGAAGCACACGCGTCGATGCTCCTTGACGACTTCCTTGAGGAGGGCGCGGGTGGCGGTCTCCAGCTTGGCCGCGGTCGGCTTCTTCCCCGCTCGCTTCTCCAGCTGAGCGGCCATGTAGTCGAGGCTCTCCGCGATCATGGTGTTGAGGACCGTGGTGGGCCAGGCGACGCTGGCGGTCGAGCCGACGGCCCGGAACTCGAACTTGTTCCCGGTGAAGGCGAACGGACTCGTCCGGTTGCGGTCGCCGCTGTGGCGGGGGATCTGCGGCAGGCTGAGCGCATTCAGGTCGAGTGTCCCGCCCTTCATCGTCTTTCGCGGCTTTCCGGCTTCGAGCTGGTCGAGGATGTCGGTCAGCATCTCGCCGAGGAAGATCGACATGATCGCGGGCGGGGCCTCGTTCGCCCCCAGGCGGTGATCGTTGCCGGCGGATGCGATCGACGCCCGAAGCAGGTCGGCGTGCTTGTCGGCGGCTCGGATCACCGCGCAGAGGAACACCAGGAACTGCATGTTGGTGTGCGTCTCGTCCTGCGGATCGAGGAGGTTGACGCCGGCGTCGGTCGAGAGCGACCAGTTGATGTGCTTGCCCGAGCCGTTGATTCCGGCGAAGGGCTTCTCGTGGATCAGGCACTCGAATCCATGCTTGCGGGCGACATCCTTCAGGATGTGCATCAGCAGCATCTGGTGATCGACCGCCACGTTGGTCGTCTCGAAGGTCGGGGCGACCTCGTACTGGCCGGGGGCGACTTCGTTGTGTCGCGTCTTCACCGGAACGCCCAGTTCGAAGAGTCGCGATTCGGCTTCGGTCATGAAGGAGAGGACGCGGGCCGGGATGGCGCCGAAGTAGTGGTCGTCGAGCTGGTGGCCCTTCGGAGCGCTCGCACCGAGCAGCGTTCGGCCGCACGTCACGAGGTCGAGTCGATCCCGGAAGAGCTCCTGGTCGACCAGGAAGTACTCCTGTTCGCAGCCGAGGGTGCCCACGACCTGATTGACGCCCTCGTCGGTGCCGAAGAAGCGAAGGATGCGGCCCGCCTGCTTGGCGACGGCTTCGACGGAGCGGATCAGCGGCGTCTTCATGTCCAGCGCCTCGCCCGTGTAGCTCACGAACGCGGTCGGGATGCAGAGGGTGGTGACGCCCTCCGTCGTGGACAGCAGGAACGCGGGACTGTTTCCATCCCAGGCGGTGTAGCCGCGGGCCTCGTAGGTGTCGCGGATTCCGCCTGAGGGGAACGAACTCGCGTCTGGTTCGCCGAGGATCAGCGCGTTCCCGGAGAACTTCTCGATCGCCACGCCATCGGCGTTCACCGAGAGGAAGGCGTCGTGCTTCTCGGCGGTCGATCCGGTCAACGGGTGGAACCAATGGCAGAAGTGGGTCGCGCCGTGCTCGATCGCCCAGTCCTTCATCGCGGCGGCGACGGTGTTGGCCACCTTCGGGTCGAGCGGGCTGCCTCGACCGATGGTGTTGGAGAGACTCATGGCCACATCGGGCGGGAGGCGCTTGAGCATCACGTCGCCACTGAAGGTGAGTCGGCCGAAGTACTCGCTGGCCGGGGGATTGCTCTCGGTGACCTCCATGGTTGCTCCTTCCTCAAGAATGAACGATTCGATGTTGCGGGGACTCGACATGGGCATTCCTTTGCCTAAGGGCCTGATGCTGTCTGGGTGCCTGATGCGTGGTTGAGTGGACGACGTGATTGAATCTGGTCTTCCCGTCCCGGGCCGAGCGGTTCGTCTCGTCTCGTCTCCTCATCTCGGATCGAGGGGGATCGTGAAGTCGAAGGATGACTGATCTGGATGTCGAACCGCGCAGTCCGGACGCGGGCTGGGCGGCCGGAATCATCGGGCCCGGAGGCTCGTCGTGACCGGCACCCGAGTATGGGTGGAGGCGCGGTTTTCGGCAATGCCGAAACCCGACGAAGCATCGGATTCGTAAGGGTTTTTTGTCGATCGCGAATCTCGTCGCCGTGTCGACGCCGTGCCGGATTCCGGGTTCTGGAATTCAAGATTCCGCGGCGTCGGCGAAGTCAGCGTGCGATGACCCGTCGTCGCTTCGAGAGGTAGTCCCAGATCACGAAGCGATCGAGGTCTTCGCCACCCGTGAAGACCACGCGGCCCGCCGTCGATTCCGCGAGGCGGTGGGCGAAGCGGACGTCCTCCTCGTTCTGGCTCCAACTGGGCACGAGGAAGACGTTGAGCACGCCACCCTCCCGCCCGAGCAGGGCCGCTTCGCGCATGGTCGCCTTCTCGGTCCGCGGATCGGGTGGATAGAGGAGGAAGAGATCGTCGTCCTCGAAGTGGGCGGTCGGAAGCCCGTCCGTGATCAGGACGACCTGGCGATTCGGCGTGTCCGCGTTGGCGAGCAGCCGGCGGGCGAGTCGGAGGGCGTGCTGGATGTTCGTGAAGTGAGGGGGGAGATCCTGTTCGGTGATGTCGGGATCGGACATGTCCGCCCGAAGCCTGACCACGGGGTCGTTGATCGTCACCGGCTTGGGGAGCAGGTTCATGAGATCCCCTCTGGGCACCACGCGGGCGACGCTGTACATCTCCATGAAGTGCAGGCGGTCGCCCGGATACTCGCGACGAACGAGGCCCTCGAGGGCCAGCGCCATCTTCTTGCAGGCCACGTACTGGCCGCCCCAGCGCATCGACCCGGACATGTCCATGATCACGACCGTCGCGCACTTGGTGGTGGCCCGGGTCCGGTGGACTTCGAGGTCCTCGCCGCGGAGCGCCGGACGGGTCGGATCGCCGCCGGTGGATGCCTCGCGGGCCACGCAATTGAGGATGGATGCGGGCAGATCGAGTCCGGCGAGGGCGTCGCCGAACTCCCAGGGGCGGGTCGAGGGGAGTTCGTGCACGCCTTCGTGGTGATCGACCGGGTCATGCCGTCCGTGACGACCGCCCTGCATCGAATCGAAGACCGAGGCGAGGAGGGCCTGCTGGTACTTGCGCATCGCCGAGGGACCGAGCGACCAGCCGTCCGCGTCCTGGACGAGTCCCTCCCGTTCCGCCGCCTGCCGGAGGAGTTCCTCGGCGCGGCGGCGGACTTCGGCGAAGTTCTCGAGATCCGCCTCCTCGACGAACTCCCGGAGCGCGTCAAGGTCGACGATGACGGGCTTGGCGTCGCGGAGGGCCCCCTTGAGCTGCTCGAGCAGACGATCGATCGCCTCGAGCTCCTCTCGGATCTCGAAGGCCTCCTCGATCGTGGGGACCCGTCGCCCGCGGAAGGGCCATCCGTCGCGAAGACCTTCGACCCGATCCTCGTCCGCCATGGCCTGCACGATCCCGGGAATCTTGCCGCGGGCGGGGGTGTCGCGTTCGAGGAGGTACCACAGTCGTTCGAGTCCGTGGATCTGCCGTTCCCGGATCTCCCGTGAGAGTCGGGCGCGAACGCCCTCGTCAAGGGTGTCGTCGGCGAGGACCGGGCGGGCGAGTTCGTCCACCCTCGCGGCGGCATCGGCGACGGTCGGGGACGGATTCCAGGTGGCGAGAATCTTGTCCTTGCGGGATTCGAGCCGGGCGAGAATCGCGTCGATCGACGGCCCGAGTCCCGCGAGCGCCTCGGGCGGGAGGCGGATCGCCTCCGCGAGCTCCTCGGCGGTGAACCTTCGCCGGCCTCCGGATGCGATCATCTCGTCGCCGAGTCCGCGGAGGCCATCCGAGGGCGGGGCGGTCGGCGGGGGGAAGGTCGCGGGGTCGTAGCCTCGATACGTGTGGAACACGCCGCCCAGCGAGGGTCGCGGAGACGGGTCGGACGGGCCGCTCATTCGCCCGACTCGTAGAGGGTCTTTCCGAATCGCTGGCTCCTCGAGATTCGATCGGTCGCGTGCAGGCCCGCGAGGACGAATTCGACGCATGACGCCCGCACGGCGGGGTCATCGGCGGCATTCACCTCCATGGCCTTCGTCCAGGCCTTCGGAACCCGGTCCATCAGGGCGGCGTAGTTCGACGATGGAACGAGATCACCGACTTCGATCCGCACGCCCTTCCCGAAGATCGACGCGATGTCCTCGATTCCGTCGTCGTCGCCCATCCCCTTGAAGTCCGTGGCGACGGCTTCCGCGATCACGGCGTCGAGCACCCTGGCCTCGTCGAGCTGGTGGCT
>JAACEA010000396.1 GCA_009936695.1 Planctomycetia bacterium | reverse complement strand
GTCCCCGCGGGCGTAGACGATGCAGTTGGAGACGTCGATCCGACCGTAGTCGGTCTCGACCGCCTGCTTCCGATTCCCCAGGAAGTCGAAGAGCAGCCTTCCGTACCCCTTGTCGTAGGGATCGAAATCGAATCGCTTGGGAATGAAGCGGACGTACGCCTTCTCGCGGTCCTCCGGCCACTTGCCGTATTCGACGCGGTACCCGCAGAGCCCGCAGCCGAGGATCGTGCCGTTGATCTCCACCGCGAGCTGGTTCCTCGCGTCGAAGAGGGCCCTCATGTCCGCGATCGACTCCGCCACGATCGCGTAGCGGACCTCGTTCAGACGCGAGTACTCGCTGGGCAGGGCCTGGATCGGGTCGTAGGGCTTGATCTTCCAGCGTCGCCACCAGTCGTCGTAGACGTCGGTGAGCTTCTCCTTCGACGCATCGAGGCTGCCGTGGATCTCCGCGATCCGCTCCCAGCGCTTGCTGGCACCGAAACGGGTGAGCGGCGTGCCTTCGGACTGGATCACGCCGAACACCTCGGCGAGCCGCTCCGGATCAGGAGCGCCGTTGTCGAGGAAGACCTCGTCGAGCACGGCCTCGAACACCAGTCGATCGCCCTCGGGCAGTTCGAGTCGCTTCAGACGCTCCGTGTCGGAAACCTTCAGGAACGGAAGTTCCTTGGTGGCGATCCGGCTGTAGACGTCGGCAGGGATCCGATCGACCGAGGTGTACATCGCATCACGCATCACCGAGAGCGCCTCGGCGAGGAGTCGCATCGCGGTCGACTTCTCCGCGAGCATCTGGCGATCGCAGAGATGACGCAGGACGCGGGCGTTGGAGACCGCGGCGTCGAAACCGGCGTCGTACTCGCCGGCCTCGATCTGCGTGTAGAGGTTCGCGGCCGCCCAGGTGGCGAACGCGTCGAAGGCCTGCATGTAGGGGAAGTCGACCTCGACTTCACCGTCCGGCTCGAGCCGGACCACGGCGGCGAGCCCGGCATCCCGGTACCGCGCGTCCACGGCGTCACTTCCGTAGGGAAGCCCGATGATCACCTTGTCGGCGGCGGTCGCCAGCGCCGCCGCGACCTCCTTGTTGGTGGTCGCCCAGTCGCTGACCGCCGCCCAGTCGTCCATGCCGGGATGGATCGTGGTCTGGTTGAACCCGGACCCGATCGCCATCGGCGGATCGGTCATGTCCAGGTAGGCGTCGAAGAGGCCCTGCCAGGCGGTGCTCTCCGCCCGGGCCTGCTTCCGGATGTTGTCGTTGAGCTGCTTGGTGACGCCGGTATCCGCCGCGGCGAGCGGTTCGGCGAGACACAGGCCGGTGACGCCGGCGGCGATGATGGTGAGCAGTCGGATCGACATGCGGACTCCCGATGGGGACGGACGTGGGGATTCAGGACGATAGGATCGTGGCGTCCACCGCGACGAGTCCTCGTAGTGAACTTCGAAATGTAGCAGATGGACCCCCTGTCGATCACCCCGACGAAGCCCCTCGGGCGGCTACACTCCGGAAATTCGCCGCCCCGGAGGAGCCTCGGATGCCCGCCACGTCTCGACCGACCATGCCAGATCGTCTCAATGTGCTCCTCATCGGAGGCGGTGGCCGCGAACACGCCCTCGCGTGGCGAATCTCGCAGTCGCCGAAGCTGGGCCGCCTCTGGGTCGACGCCACGGCGAATGCCGCGTTGCTCGGGATCGGCACCGCCTGCCCCGAGCCGATCGAGAAGAAGGCGTTGTTCCGACTCAACCGATGGTGCGACAAGGAGGAGATCGGTCTGGTGGTGATCGGGCCGGAGGTCCCCCTCGCCGAGGGTTGGGCCGATGAACTCGCGAGCGAGACTCGACTGGTCTTCGGTCCCGGCCGCGCCGCGGCCCGACTCGAAGCCGACAAGTCCTGGGCGAAGGACATCATGCGGGCCTCCTCGATCCCCACCGCCGAAGGCCGCGCCTTCAAGGAGAAGGGCCCCGCCCTCGCTTATGCCGCCAGCCGGGAGGAAGGCTGCGTGGTCAAGGCCAGCGGACTCGCCGCCGGCAAGGGCGTCCTCGTCTGCGGCACCCCCGAGGAAGCGGTCGAGGCCGTGGACTCCATCATGGGTGACGCCGAGCGTCACACCTCGGGCGCCTTCGGCACCGCCGGCGACACGATCGTGATCGAGGAACTGCTCACCGGGCAGGAGATGAGCGTGCTCGCGCTGGTCGATGGCCGGAACATCTGGGTGCTGGATCCCTGCCAGGATCACAAGCAGGTCGGGGAAGGCGATGTGGGCCCGAACACGGGTGGCATGGGCGCGTACTGCCCCACCCCGCTGGCGACGCCCGAGATGATGTCTCGGATCGAACGGGACATCCTCGTCCCGACCATCGACGGGCTCCGCCGCGAAGGAATCACCTTTCGAGGCGTGCTGTATGCGGGCCTGATGCTGACGACCACCGGGCCGAAGGTCCTCGAATACAACTGCCGCTTCGGCGATCCCGAGTGCCAGCCCTTGATGAGCCGGCTGCAGGGCGATCTGCTCGAGGTGCTCTGGTCGACCGCCGCCGGGCGGTTGGATGACCTTGAAACCGGCCTCGCCTCCGATCCCCGGACGGCATGCTGCGTGGTCATGTGCAGCGAGGGATACCCGGGGACGATCACCACCGGCCATCCGATCACCGGAATCGAGGAGGCGGAGGCCGAAGCGGGCCCCGGCGAGTCGGTGAGGGTCTTCCAGGCCGGGACGACGGTCGACGAGCGTGGCCGGACGGTCACCTCGGGTGGACGGGTGCTTGGGGTGACGGCCCTCGCCGGCGACCTGCAGGCCGCCCAGTCCCTCGCCAACCGGGCCGCGGATCGGATCCAGTTTGCGGGCGCCTTCTTCCGCCGGGACATCGGCGGCCGGGTCATGTCCTCGACGCCCTGATCCCGAAAATGACCGGATCCGGGAACCGAGCCTCGACCTGATCGATCTCTGAGGGGGGAGTCTGATTCCGGGAGACCCACCCTCACCGTCGACGTTGCAGGGTCGTTCCAGCCCCGGTTACACTATTCGTTCGGGCTCACCGCGCAGGATGCGCGGGAACCTCCCGTTTCTTCTTCCGTATGTATCCCGAATTCCGATCTGTCCTCCGTATGGAATACGGACGCCCATCGAACCCGGGACCAAGGCGGCCTGTCCGCCGGCTCGCTCAGAGCTGATTTGGAGATCTGACGCATGATGCTGAGAACGTTCGCCGCCCTGGGACTCTGCTCCCTCGTCGCCGCCTCGGCCATCGCGACCACGACCGCGCCCGCGGTCGAGGCGCGGAAGACCGACGCCCGCGCAAGCGACGACACCCGGAACGTCGGTATCGACACCGGGACGTTCGGCACCTCCCTCCAGCTTCCGCCGCTCATGGGCCGACCAGAAATGAAGCGAACGGTCTCGACCGAGGTCAGACCTGCGACGGTGGTCCGAAAGAAGCCGACCGATCAGCTCCGCATCCCGACCGTGTCGAGCGGCGCGACCAACGCGACCGGACGCCTGATCATCAAGTTCAACGACGACCTCAAGGCGCGAGCCTCGATGGCCGCGGGAGCGCGAGCGGTCAGCCTCACCGGCCACGACCTCTCCGCTGCTGAGATGACGGTCGCCCGCTTCGGCGGCACCATGCGTCAGCTCGTTCCGATGCCCGCGACGAAGCTCCAGCAGATCGAGCAGAAAGCCTTCAACCGCAGCAACCGGATCCAGCCCGACCTCGCATCGATGATGCTGGTTGAGTTCGACACCCCCCTCGATGGCAAGCAGCTTCTGGCCGCCGCACGCCAGCTCAACGACCTCGACATCATCCAGTGGGTCGAGATCGAGCAACCGCTCAAGCGAGCCTCCGCAGGCCCGCCCCCGCAGGGCTGCGATCCCGGCAACGCGGTCATCTGCAACCGCCCGAACCCGAACCCCGGCGCCGGTTGCTGGGATGGCCCCGGCACCGCCGCACC
>JAACEA010000395.1 GCA_009936695.1 Planctomycetia bacterium | reverse complement strand
GTGCCGCAGGCGGGCGACGTGGTCAAGATGCCGTCCAAATGGCCTGGGGAGTGGGACGTGGCTCAGGTTGACTTCGTGCAATTCATCGGCTCGCGTGGAGCCTTTGAGGTGGACCTCCTGCCACTGAAGCCGATCGGCGAGAACCTGTACCGCATGCCGGGCAAGAAGCCGTCGGCGCAGACCCCGCATCGGCAGGCGGCGCGGATCAAGGCCCCGGTCTTCAGTCGGTGGATCAGGCGGAGCCGGGATTCTTCGTCCCGGACGTCTCCGGGAAAGACGCCCTCGGTGTCGTAGGACTGTCCGTCGATCATGAGCCGGGTGCCGGCGAGCACCTCGCGCAGGATCGCCAGTGGATTCCGCGGGCTCTCGGCCGCGACCTCGGCGGCGATGCACTGGAGGGCGTCGCCGGCGAGGATCGCCGCGCTCTCGTTGAACGCACGATGAACCGTGGGTCTTCCGCGTCGAAGGTCGTCGTCGTCGAGCGCCGGCAGGTCGTCGTGGACGAGGCTGAACGCATGGATGCACTCGAGCGAGATCGCGGCGGGGATCGCGTCGTCGATCTCGCCACCCGCGGCGAGGCAGGCCTGGAGCGTGAGGATCGGGCGGAGTCGCTTGCCGCCGCCGAGGACCGCGTAGCGGACGGCCTCGTCGATCGCGGGCGCGAGATTCCGGGTGGTGATCGCGGCCTCCAGCGCGGCGTCGATCCGATCGATGAGGGCGTCCTGCATGGCGTGGGTTCGGTCTGGGGTATGGCGTGGAGCGAGTGGAGCGATGCGGAGAATGATAACCATCCGAGCGTTCGGATCCCGGTCGCATCCGAGTAGCCGTATCATCCTCGGATGGACTTCATCGACGCGATCCTCGACTTCATGGCTCGCGGCGGCCTCGTGATGTGGCCGTTGCTCTTCCTGAGCATCCTCACGGTCAGCGTGGTGCTGGAGCGGGGGATCTTCTGGGGCCGCCTCGATTCACGGCGGGGGCGGAGCCGCTTCCGCACGCTCGCGGAAGCACTTCGCCGTGGCGACGTCCCGAAGGTCACGGGACTGGTGACGGGGGACGGATCGCCGTACGCCGACTTCGCCCGGGACGTCGTGGATCATCTGGATCAGGAGGATGACGTCGACGACGCGACGGTGGCGGTGCTTTCGGAGGAGGTCCGACCCCGCTTCGAGCGAGGCCTGCTCCTGCTCTCGACCATCGTCACCGCGGCGCCGATGCTCGGCATCCTCGGCACGGTGATCGGAATCATCCAGAGCTTCGAACTGCTTGGCGGCGACGCGACCATCACCGACCCCAACCAGGTCTCGGGCGGGATCGCCGAGGCCCTGATCACGACCGCGGCGGGGCTCGTCGTGGCGTTGGTCGCCCTCTTTCCGTACATGCTCTTCCGAGGGCGACAGGAACGGGCGCTCGGTCGATTGGAGTCGCTCGCCACCGCCGCGGTCACCGGGCTCGCGGCTGATCGAAGGAAGACCCCGTGACCGGGGGGGAGCCACGCTTTCAACTCGTCCCGCTCGATCCCGAGCTGGTGGGTCCCTTCGCGTTCGACGGCGAGAAATCCCTGCGGATCGGCCGGGACCCCGAGTCGGAGATCGTGCTTCCATACCCGTCGGTCTCCCGCCGACACGCCCAGATTCGATTCGAGGACGACCGCTGCCTCCTGCTCGACGTGGGAAGTCGCCACGGGACCTATCTCAACGGCCAGCAGATCGAGACCGGGACCGTGGTCCACGTCGGCCATGGCGATCGCCTCGCGTTTCCGCCCCATGACTACCTGGTCCAGCTCGCCGGAGGCGAGGATGCGGGTGACGGTGCCATCGTCGAGCTCGACGACGCGGCCAGCGACGAGGCCCAGGTCGAACAGATCTCCAGTCGCGAACTCAACCGGCTCGCAGCCCGTCGACTCGAGCTCCTGATGGATCGGGCGGGTGCGATCAGCGAAGCGAGGGACCAGGAGGAACTGGTCGAATGCGTGCTCGAGATCCTGCTCGACGGCACGGGGTTCGCCCGGGCCGCGATCCTGCGGCCGGTCGAGGAGGACGATCGGGTGGAGGTGGTCGGCGCCCTCGGCCGGGCTTCGGACGACCGCCCGTTCAGTCGGACGCTGATCGCCGAAGCAAGGACGGGCAAGACCGTGCGGCTCTCGAGCGAGCAGGATCTCTCCCGGGCGATGAGCATCGTCGCGGGTGGGGTCCAGTCCGCGATCTGCACGCCGGTCCGGTCCGGGGCGGTCATCGACTGCCTGCTCTACCTGGACGCGACGGACTCCAGTGCCGATGCCGCGGACGACGCCGCCTACTGTGCCGCGATCGCCCGGCTTCACGGCCTGGCCCTGAGCAACCTGCAGCGAACGGAACTCGAACGCCGGCAGGAGAGTCTCGAACAGGAGATCAGGGCGGCGCGAAGCGTGCAGGAACGGATCATGCCGGCGCCCGACGGGGAGGTCGGGAGCATCCGCTACTCGATGCATGCCCGGCCGGGTCGCGTGGTCGCGGGCGACCTCTTCGGCTTCACGAACGTCCCCGACGGACGGATCGCGTTCTTTCTCGGCGACGTCGCCGGGAAGGGGGCCGCGGCGGGGATGCTGATGGCGGTGATCCAGGCGTCGCTCGCGGCGTACTTCAGTGCGAACCAGTCGCCCGACGCGGCCATCGACCGCTTGAACGACTTCATCGAGTCGAGGACCGCGGCGAACGAGTTCAGCACGCTCTTCCTCGCGGAGATCGACACGACCTCGGCCCGCTTGCGGACCGTGGACGCGGGCCACGGCTATGCGCTGCTCATTCGTGGCGGCGAGTCCACGGTCATCGAGTCGGACGGTGGGCCGCCGGTCGGCGCGGTGCGGGGCATTCCCTACGGCATGACCGAACACGCCCTTCAGGCGGGGGACCGGATCGTCCTCTACTCGGATGGCGTGGCGGAAGAGCCCGATTCGACCGGGGAGCAGTTCGGGGTCGAGCGGACCCGCACGGCCCTCGAGGGGAGCACCACGGTCGCGGAGGACGTGGAGCGGGTGATGACCGCGCTTCGGGAGTTCGCAGGGGGCGAGGCCTACTCGGACGACGTCACCGTGGCATCGCTCGAAATCACCGCGATCGGCTGACCGCGCTCAATCCGGCGTGTGCATGAAGCGGGTGGGGTCGCCGGCGCCGTCATGGGCGGCGTTGACCCATCGCTGCTGGTCGATCAGGTTGCCGATGCTCTCGCTTCGGGCGCTTCCGTCGACGTGCACGATGGTGATCGCACGCTGGCGTCGGTAGGGGATCGCCTGGGCGCTGAAGACTTCGATCCGCTCGCTGCCGGTGATCGAGCCCCAGATCGTCTGGTCCGCGAGGATCGGCGGGGTGATCCAGGCCGCGCCCGGAAGACGATCGTCCTGCTCGGTGTAGATGCCGGGGCCGCGGAAGGTCGACGTGCCGAAGAGGATCAGCGAGCTGGCCTGGGTGGCCCGGCCGATGCTGCGGAGCACGAGCTTGCCCTTGGTCGGGATGGTGTTCTCCCCACCCGAGGTCTGCTGCCACTCGGAATTCGAGAAGCGGCACTGCACGCTGCCGGTCGCAGCGTCCTGCTCCCACCAGCCGCCGATGTAGAACGCGTTGTAGCCGAACCAGGGTTGTTCGGCGATCTGCAGGGCTTCCGGCTCGATGACGCCGACCTTTCCCTTCGAAGGGACGTTGTCGATCGCTTCGGAGTCGAGGTAGCCGATCATCGACTCGTAACCCCAGTCGAGATACGGAAGCAGTCGCCACGGATAGGTCTGGGCGATGGCGGGATCGACCCGGCCCTCCACGACGTATCGGTACCGGACCTTCCACTGGGCCTGCGCCGCCTCGTCGAGGTAGCCGGGCATCACGTAGTCGTTGTTGCTGGCCGCGTAGCTCGACCAGCCGAGGTGCAGCTGTCGCAGCGTGTTCAGTTCGCGGGTCTGGCGGCTCGTCCGTCCCGCCGCCTGCAGCCCGGCGAGGATGAGCCCCATGAGCACCGCGATGATGCCGACCACGGTGAGGACCTCGACGATCGTGAATCCACGTCCGCCGGGGTTCGGAATCCGGCGCATCGCGGCTGGTCGGAGAGATCTGGTGGTCATCGGAAGAAGTCCTTCAGGGCCCGGAGATCGGTTCGACGGCGTCCGCGGCCGGAAGGGCCCGGGGAGCGAACTACGCTCCGCAGCGGCGGGGCCGCCGGTTCCGTCGGATTGAGATGCTACATCGGCGATCGACGCTGCGGACGATCAATCCGCCCGCCCGCCCTCGATCGTGACCCGTTCCACGAGTCCGGAGCGGATCTTCTCGACGCCGGATCCGAGTTCGCCGATCGGATCCGGGGGGACGATGTCGACCACCTTCTGGCCGAGTTCGACCTCGCCGGCCTTGACCCTGGCCTCGAAGGTCTTGCATTCCCGGAGAAGTCTGTCGAGGAT